>NZ_JBEOPE010000013.1:0-99247 GCF_040309845.1 Psychrobacter sp. S1-30-MNA-CIBAN-0213
CGTCGCGCCAATGGTAGTGTGGGTCCGCCCATGTGAGAGTAGGTCATCGTCAGCTCTCTATACCCTGAAAACCCCCCAACGTTAATTCGTTGGGGGGTTTTCTTTTGTTTTTTATTCCTAGTGACTGGTGCAGCAAATCCTATTTATCTGGACAATTTAAAACAACCCACCTGTCTCCACTATCTCTTTAAAGTCGAATCCTAGCTGCTCGCCTTTACGCTGCCTCATCTGCTCGACACGCTGCTTACGTCCAACGATTAGCCGTAGCACTTCACGACGCTGTTCCGTCGTCATGTTATGCCATAACTGACGCTCAGGGCGACTACGCAAGCAGCCAAAGCAATAGCCTTTTCTATTGCTTTGGCAAACACCAATGCATGGATTGGCAATCTCGAACAGTTCAAACTGCTGATTCATGGCTGCTCCATCGCTATTATCGTTATTCCTTTAACGTCGGTAATCTTATTGTAAACCACTATTATGTCGCAAATACTGAATAATAGCGTACCGTTTTATTGTTACTGTTTTTGGTGACTCAATGCTATGCTGAGTCTTTATTATCCATATATAGTAATCATAACAAAATGAATAAGTGAGATTATACGTGAACGTTATTTATATTCATGGGTTAGACAGCGATGCTAACTCTACTAAGGGCAGGTTGTTAGAAGATTATTGTCGCCAGTACCAACCTGATATCAATGTATTACGCCCTGATTTAAATAAAACGCCTGACCAAGTTTTCAGCCAAATACTGTCGTTAATCGAAAGTTTAAATAAAAAAAACAAAAATGCTGAAGCTGAGCAATTTGAATCGTCAAATACGGTATTGGTCGGTAGCTCATTAGGCGGTTATTTTTCTACCTTAGTCAGTAACCATATAGGTTGCCCAGCGCTATTGTTAAACCCTAGTACTCAACCCCATGTTACCCTGCAGCGATTTGCCAATGAATTTATATTGAATAGTAATAATGATGACAAAGCATCGAAGAATCAGATTCTTTATACCACAACAGGTGGCTGGCCAATAACGGTAGCAGATTTAGAATGGTTTGCAGACAATCAGCTATTAAAAATTAATTATCCTGATAAAGTTTCTGTTTTAATTAAAGAAGGTGATGAATTATTAGATCCTAATCTGTCCAAAACCTTTTACCAACAGCAAGGAGCGACAGTAGCTTTGCAAGCGGGTGGTGATCATAGATTTAGTGACTTCGGTGAGCAATTGCCAATGGTAATTGATATGCTACGGCAACTGCTTTAGGTTCTAATGGAAGTTGACATAGAGAGTTAAATAGACGACATTATGTGACGTGAGTGACTGACTATTAACGTTAACGTCGCTATTTTTCGTTATAATGGTTCAATAGAATTAATCGCACGTGAATAGTTAAGGATGCATTTGTGAGTGAATATAATGCGCAATCGTTAGAAGTTTTAGAAGGTCTTGAGCCAGTACGTCGTCGACCAGGTATGTATACCGATACCACCCGCCCCAATCATTTGGCGCAAGAGGTCATTGATAACTCAGTTGATGAAGCATTGGCTGGTTATGCCAAGATTATTAAAGTTCAATTGCATAGTGATGGATCATTATCAGTCGAAGATGATGGTCGCGGTATGCCGACTGATATTCATCCTGAATTTGGTCAGTCAGGTATTGAGCTGATTTTAACCCGTTTGCATGCTGGTGGTAAATTTTCGACCTCTAATTATGAGGTTTCAGGCGGACTACATGGTGTTGGTATCTCTGTCGTCAATGCCTTATCAACGCGAGTTGAAGTAACGGTATGGCGTGATAGTACGCAGTTTGATATGGCATTTGAGAATGGCGCGCCAGTAACAACTCTTACCGAAACAGTAAGCTCAAACAAGCGTAAACGTGGTACTAGAGTACAGTTCTGGGCGGATGGTAGCTTCTTTGATACCCCTAAGTTTAACGTTAAGCAGCTCAAGCATAACCTAAAAGCCAAAGCAGTCTTATCAGCTGGGCTGACGATTGAGTTCGTTGATGAAATTAATGATGAGAAAGTCATTTGGCAATTTACTGACGGGGTCGTTGAGTATTTAGACGAGCAACTAGATGGTCTAGAAACGTTGCCTGAAGCACCATTTTATTATCATCATGAGGCTAAAAAAGGTGCACGTGCTGGCATTACCTTTGCGCTGTCTTGGTTGCCTGATGGCGGTACGCCGATTCAAGAGAGTTATGTCAATCTTATCCCGACTGCGCAAGGCGGTACGCACGTTAATGGATTGCGCACGGGTATTTTAGAAGCGTTACGTGAGTTTTGTGACATTCATAACTTACTGCCACGTAGTGTAAAGCTGACCGCAGAAGATGTGTGGGATGGGGTTAATTATATCCTGTCGCTTAAGTTTTCTGAGCCACAGTTCTCGGGTCAAACCAAAGAGCGTTTATCTAGCCGAGAAGCTGCTGGAGCAGTACAAACGCTGGCGAAAGATGCGTTTAGTCTATGGTTAAATCAGCATGCAGATATGGGTACTCAAATTGCCGAGCTGGCTATTAATAAGGCTGGACGTCGCCTAAAATCGGCAAAAAAAGTCGCCCGTAAAAAAATTACTCAAGGTCCAGCATTGCCCGGTAAATTGGCAGATTGTCGTGGTGATTTGCGTGATGGGGCAGAGCTATTCTTGGTGGAAGGTGATTCTGCGGGCGGTAGTGCTAAACAAGCAAGAGATCGTCATTATCAAGCAATACTGCCATTGCGCGGTAAAATCTTAAATACGTGGGAAGTGTCGTCAGATACCGTACTATCAAGCCAAGAAATTCATGATATTGCTATTGCCATTGGTGTCGACCCTGCCTCTGATGATTTATCCGAGCTACGCTATGACAAAGTATGTATTTTAGCGGATGCGGACTCTGATGGCCTACATATTGCAACGTTAATTTGCGCATTATTCGTCAAGCATTTTCCGGCCTTGGTTGATGCCGGTCATTTATTTGTAGCGATGCCGCCTTTATATCGAGTGGACGTGGGTAAAGAGGTTCATTATGCATTGGATGAACCTGAGCTTGCACACATTTTAGCCAAGGTTCCTGGCAATAAAAAAGCGCAAATTACGCGTTTCAAAGGACTAGGTGAGATGAGTGCAGAGCAGCTGCGTGAGACAACGATGAACCGTGATACTCGGCGCTTAGTGCAGTTAGATATGGACGACATGGTACTAACTAATAGCGTGATGGATATGCTATTAGCGAAGAAACGTGCAGCTGATCGTAAATCATGGCTTGAAAATAAAGGCAACCTAGCTAATATTCCGTTATAGATATTTACGGTTAGTAGAAATTAGATTGGTGGTTATAGCGCCGCACAGCTTGTTCATAGTTATGGGGCGCTAAAAGTTTGCAAAAGGCAGTTTGGTCGCGTTAGCTTAATGCTATTATATTAATATATCTTATTATGTGGTGCCTTTATGACATCCAATTCTGTTACTCGCTCCAACTCTACAGGTTCTAAAGCATTGTCTAAATTTCCTAAACTTAGCAAAAAAGACTTGGGCAACTTGGTTCCAAGGCGTGGTAATAAAGTAGCGCCAGTATTAGCTTCAGCCCTGTTAAAAGCATCTGGTTGGCGAACGGTTGGGGAGATTCCGAATATTCCACAGGCAGTAGTCTTGGCACTTCCACATACTTCTAACGTTGATGGTGTCTATGCAATCCCTAGCTTGTTTGCGTTAGACTTGCAGATTAGTATTATGGGTAAGCACACTTTATTTAAGATACCAGTCCTTGCTCAGCTACTACGTTGGATGGGCGTTGTTCCAATTAATCGTGGCAATAAAGGTTCAGTCTTGCAAGCGAGTATTGATAAATTCAAAACTGGAGAACCGCTATTTTTAGGGTTGTCACCTGAGGGTACACGTCAATACACCAAAGATTGGAAGACAGGTTTTTATTATTTAGCATTAGGTGCTAATGTGCCAATCTTGCCGGTAGCCATGGATTATAAAACTAAAGAAATACGATTTATGTCTTTAGTGCATCCTACTGGAGATATTACAGCTGATTTACCAAAAATTTATGGCCAATATCAGGGAGTGGTACCAAGATATCCTGAGCGCTTATCGCAGCCGCTACAAGACATTAATAATTTATCTGATTAAGTTTTTCGTTACAGCAGGTCATTATTAGTTATCCATACCTAAAAAGCCCCTGATACTAGAATATCAGGGGCTTCTTTTTTATTTTGAATGAATAAGATTCAGTTTTGATTGGTTTATCTTCATTTTAAAAATGTGGCTGACCATTGGAAGCGCTAACACCGCCATCGACCGGTAAATTAACGCCAGTAATCATGGAGGCATCATCGCTTGCTAAAAAGGTAATAGCGGCTGCAATATCTTCAGGAGTAGCAAGGCGCCCTAGTGGGCAACGATTTAAGAACTGATCGGTCTTGGTATCGTTGTCCTGAATAGCAGTAGTCATACTCGTTTCAGTAACGCTTGGATTGACCGCATTGACACGTACTTCATCAGGACCATGATCTAAGGCTAGTGTACGGGTTAGATTTGTAACACCAGCTTTAGCAGCATTATAGGCGGCCATGTTCCAATCACCGCCGATACCTGATAGTGATGAGACATTGATAATATTACCTTTAGTCTTAATCAAATGCGGCATAGCAGCCTGACAGACATAGAACGTACCATTCAAATTGACATCAATTGCCGATTTCCAATCCTCAGCTGACATCTCTGTAATTTTGCCTTGCGTCGCTTTACCAGCGTTATTTACCAATACATCAATCTTTTCAAACTTTTCTATGGCTCGTTTTACCATTTCTTGCACTTGGCTTTGTACACTGATATCGCAAGTGATAGTTAAATAGTTGTCAGTATGAATCCATGTACGATCTTGTGGAAACTCTTTTGCAGTCTCCTCCAAAGTTTCAGCAGTGCGTCCTACTAAGACGACGCTGGCACCTTCTTGAGCAAAGCGAATGGCAGTAGCACGGCCAATACCAGAGCCTGCACCTGTAACGATAACCGTTTTTTCTTTAAAACGTTTCATGGTCTTCAATCCTTGTTATTATAAGATAGTAACTAAACAAGTAAAATCAATTAATATGTTCTAGAGCAGCTTATGATCTATAAAACGAGCAGCTAGTTATGCTGCTATTATGCCATCATAACAACTCATTGCTTTGAAAGCGACAGCAAAGCAGCGCTCTATAATAGTCTTCTTGTATATGAGTGTTACTGTGCCTAAAGTCACTTATATATGTATTTATCGAGCTATGTTTGCTTTACATTAAAAGTCATTTGCTCATTTATATTTATTCAATAATAAGAGTCACGTATTGTGTCAAATGCTATTAATTCATCACTTAAACGACCATCTTCTTTAGATGAGCTGGCTTGTTATTTACAGTCGAATACATCTACTATGGGCTTTTTTGTGCCACTCGCATCTAATACACAGCATTCCTTTGAACAACACTTCTACAAGTTGCCAGTAGGCGAGCTGCGTGTATTAGAGGTGACGTTGTATTTACCTATTGCAAGTAATGCGTCTGAAATCGAAGCTGCACGCCTATCTATTATTAAATCTGCAATTATACGGCAAAAGCGCTGTTTACAGCTTGACGAAAACAACAATGCCGTTACTCGTGAAGTGCTAATACTGGATATCCAGCTGGTAAGTGATTCGGTGCTAAATGCCGATAATAATATTGAAAAAGATAACGCGTTATCCGATATGAACTCTATAGTGCATAGCTTCGGTGCGCACTATTTTATGGAAAACTTGGTATTAGATATTGGTGAAGACGCACAAATGCTACAAGTGTTTAGCTGGCAAGATTGGCAGTCAACTATTGCAGCTGTCCAAACTCCCAGTGATTTGTGGCGGTTTTTGAGCTTCCATTTAGACAATCTTAAACAATCATTAATAGGCGGTATAGCTGGCTTTGAATCTGAACAGGCGCTTGTGTCGCAATTTATGAATAGCACCGCCTTATTCTCACAAGCCATAACTGTAGACAATGCACTTATTAAAAATGGTTTACAGAATGAGCCGAATTTAGCTTTGGTAGCGATGAGCTTGGCGCAAAAGCATAAAGATACTAATGCACAGCAGACTTATAGGCAGCATCAACAACAAGCAGCCACACTATGGTCACAGCTTAGTAGACAAATGCTTGAATTGGCTACCGATAATTCTGTAATGGATGACGTACAGGGTGCAAGTCAGCAGTCCATACAATGGCTACAGCAATTACTAGATGAATCCTTATTCTCGCGCCATGAGCTAATACGCACAATATATAAGCATCTTGAGCAGTCGCCCAGTATAAGAGAAGCCGGTTACGTTATTCACCAGCATTCTTATGAAAGTCTAGGTCGACACTATGTAATAATATTTTATGGAAAAGGTGTGAGTACGCAGCAGAGTAGAATAGCCATTCAGCCAAATTTGCAGAAAATTGCACAAGATGTAGCAACGCGCTTGCCATTAGCAGAGCTACACCATGTTATCGTACTTGGCATAGAATTCGTTCAAAAGGACAATGATACTTATATAGATATTGATGCATGGATTCAACCTGTCGATGCTATGACCCAAAAAGAGCGACAATTAACCAAGCAATTACAGCGTTTGAATCAGCAGCATAAAGAGTCAGCAAAAAATAATCCATCAGCAGGTAAAGTTGAGTCAATGCGAATGCAGTTAAGTTTGACTATACCTGCACGGAAGGCTAAGTTATAGGCGCAATATTGCAATGATATTTTTATATATACCTAGGGCGTGTCCTCAATCTGAACGAGTGAACCTCTAACGGCCTAAAAATGGCTATATTTCTGTCACTCCTTGAAAGCTTCTAGACAATATGTTCATATTCTCTGCAAAATTTCCTTTGATTGACAAAAATCTATCTCATCTTTATCACCATTATCAAAATGAGGACACGCCCTATTTTAAGCAATAAAAAAAGACAGCCTAGGCTGTCTTTTTTATGTTCAGAAGATATCGTTAACTAAGACTTATTTTAAGTCGTTGTTATTATCGATATCAGTAAAGTCTTTACCTGGCGCTAAGTTTAAACCAGTGTCGATATCGTTATCACTTGTCTCAACATGAGTGATATCTACATGACCAGTACTAAGATTGTTGTTATCAACAGTACTCGTAGGTAAGTCACTAGTCATTGTACCTGAAGCAGCAGGAGTGTTCTCACGAACTGCTGCAGCAACTTTATCTTGTGTACTTGAACCAGTATGAAGAGCAGACTTCGCTTTTGCTTCATCACTTTCTTTGTCCATCTTGTCCTGCATTTTACGTAGGAAACGGGCAGCAGCTTCTTGACCACCAAGTCCGAATGATAGAGCGAAAGCAACTGCAACCGCACCTAAAGTTAAGCCAAATGCTAGGTTAACAATAGAGTCAGCGATACCCATCGCTTTTAAGCCCATCGCTAGTACTAAGCCCATGATTAATACACGTACGATATTAGCTAGGAACTGCGAGCCTTTCTCAGAGCGTTCAACGACACCGGCAATAATATTGGCAAGCCAAAAACCGATGAATAGAATGATAGCACCTAGGATGATATTCGCACCGAAGGCGATAAACATCGTGATGATAGCTGAGATAGGTTCGAAGCCAAGAAGATCAGCCGCTGCAATAGAGGCAAATAGCATAGCAAAGAAGATAATGGCATAACCGACTAGATCAGAAATCTTTTTGTCACCCATTGTTTCTTGCAGACCTACTTTAGCTGGTAGTTGATTGATTTGAGTGTTTTCAATCAAACCTCTAATGATATTCGCCACCATGCGTACTACATAATAAGTCACTACAAGGATTGCTACGGCCATAAAGATGTTAGGCAGTGCTTCCATGATTTTGTTAAGCATATTAGTAGCGGGACGAGCAATCACTTCGATTTTTAGCGCATTTAATGCAGCAATAACCGTTGGGATAATAACTACTAAGAACGCTAAAGAACCAGCGATATTAGGTAAGCTGTTTTCTTCGCTTAAACCTGCTTTTGTAGCAAGAGCTTGTACATTAAAGGTAGAAACAAGGTTGGTTACAATGCCGCGTACGACTTTGGCGATGATATAACCCACCACAAAGACCACGATAGCAATAAGAATATTAGGGATGAAGCCGAAGATTTTATCTACCATGTTAGTTAATGGGGCAAATAAACCGTCAAGCTCTAATTGACCAAGCACCATAGTCAATACAACCAATAAAATAAACCAATAAACCATGTCAGCAATCGTGCTGCTCATAGGTTTGACGCCAGCTTGCGCGCTCAAACGTTCGTCCATTGTGGTTTTTGATAAAGCAGTGTTAAGAGCAGTACGGGCAACAGTAGCAATAACCCAACCAATGATACCAACAGCAATAGCGCCAATAAGATTAGGAATAAATGCGAGCACTTGATTAACCATATTTGCAAACGGTGCTGAGATAGAGTTTAAGTTTAGCTGACTAAGCGCGCCTGAAATAGCAATTATAAAGATAAACCAAAAAACGACCTTAGATATAATGCCTTCTAGGTCGTAGGTTTTGCCTGTTGAAGAGTTCATACGCTGGTTTAAATTGACCTTAGCCAATACATTACGTACTAGTGCTGCGATACCAAGTGCAACGAGCCAACCGATGACGAAAATCAAAATAGCACCAATGATGGAGCCGATAGGCCCACCAAGATAACCATTAAAAGATGCAAACATTGGATTCATCCTGTCCTCCTTTAATCACCCTGTAACAAGTCATAAAACAATAATTAGTTTTAGTTTTGACGGATACACGATTATTTAAAAATAGTATTGTTGTATTTGAAGTTATGTACTAATTGAAAGCTTTATCGAAACTATCCATGCGAATATTCATGATAAGTAGAATTACTTTAAGTTACTTACCATCTTAGCTGATTAAGCTTAGCTGATATAATGATGCAGTTAAAGATAGAATGCTTAACCTCACGCTATAATTGTGTGATAAGTTGTTATTTTTACGGCAAATATTAACAAAGACTGTACATTATTACGATAATTTTATTGGAAACATGGCTCACAAAACTAAGATTTGCTATGATAGCTAGCAAATAACGTCTCAATATTTTTTTACAACTGATTCGACAACTCGAGAGTACTATATGAAAAAAATTACCACTTTATCTGTCAGCGCGCTGGCTGGTGCAATGTTATTAGTTACAGGCTGTAGTACTAACAATGGTAACCAGGAAAGCGCTACGCCAAGTGTTTCTATTACTGAGCAAAGCCCAGCAAAGGAAAAAGTAGGCTATAGCCTAGGCTTTATGATGGCAGAAGGTAACAAAGAAGCCGTACAAGATTTAGACCTTGATACCTTTGAGCTAGGCTTCCGCGATGGTTATGAAGGCAAAGAGTCAGCATTAACCCAAGAACAAATGGAAGCAGTGCTAATGGCTTATCAAAAGGAACAAGAAGAGAAGTTTGTAGCAGACATGCAAACCAAAGCCGAAGAGAATAAGACTAAAGGCGCAGCATTCTTGGCAGAAAATGCAAAGAAAGAGGGCGTGAAAAAGACAGCTTCTGGTTTACAATATAAAGTACTGACAGCGGGTACTGGCAAATCACCAAAAGCAACTGACGTAGTCGAAGTAAACTATGAAGGCAAACTTATTGATGGTACTGTGTTTGATAGTTCTTACGAGCGCGGTGAGCCAATTGAATTTCCATTGAATCAAGTAATTGCTGGTTGGACTGAAGGTCTACAGTTGATGAAAGAGGGTGGCAAATATGAGTTCTATATCCCATCAGATATCGCTTATGGTGAAGCTGGTAATTCAGGTATCGAACCTAACAGCACATTAATCTTCACAGTTGAGCTATTAAAAGTAAAATAGTATCAAAGTAAAGTAATGTGCATTAAGCATTTAATATCATAGAATAGAAAAGCCCTCATACTAATATGAGGGCTTTTTTGATGGAGCATGTTTTTTATAACATAGTATGACTTATAGCTTCTAAAGTGTTTTTTGGAAAACTTTAGAATTACGACCGTTATGGTATTTTTCTTGTCTAGCTGCCGGTAAGACACTAGCATCAACTTCTGCAAAACCTTGCTCTACAAACCAGTGCGCGGTACGCGTTGTCAATACAAACAACTTATGCAAGCCATGGCTGCGTGCTTGCTGCTCCAAAAACGCAAGCAGGTCGGCACCGCGGCTACCATTACGATATTCAGGATGAACAGCCACACAAGCGACTTCTGCCGCATCAGTATCTAATGGGTATAGCGCTGCACAGCCCAAAATCATGCCATCACGCTCAATCACACTATAGTTATCAATCTCTTGTTCTAAGCGCTCACGTGAGCGACTGACCAAGATACCTTGTTCTTCTAGCGGTGTGAGTAGCTCGATAAGACCGACTACATCATCAATATTAGCATGACGAATTTCTTCGTATGGGTCATGGCTGATTAATGTACCAGAGCCATCACGCGTAAATAGCTCTTCTAATAAAGCGCCATCTTTGGCATAAGAGATAATATGCGTACGATGAACGCCTTGGCGACAAGCATTACTAGCGCAGTGTAAGAAGTAGTTTATCTCGTTGTTTAAATCACGCTCCCGCAGAAAACGATCAACTTCATTTGGAATCATCTCATGTAACAAGCGTCCATTATCATTAATGTCAGCTTCTTCACCTAAAAAGATAAGCTTGTCCGCACCAAGCGCTACTGCCGCACTAAGTGCCACATCTTCACTTAGTAAGTTAAAAACTTCACCAGTTGCCGAGTAGCCCATCGAGCCTAAGATTACGATATGATCGTGTATTAGATTGTTCTTAATCGCCTCAACATCGATAGATCGTACTTCGCCAGTCATCTGATGATCAACACCATCACGAATGCCATAAGGGCGCGCGGTCACAAAATTACCAGAGACTGCATCAATGCGTGAGCCATACATAGGTGAGTTGGCAAGCCCCATGGATAATTGAGCTTCAATTTGTAAACGAATAGCGCCTACAGCCTGTAATATGGATGGCATCGCTGCACGCGGAGTGACACGAATATCACGGTGTAAAGGTGAGGTGATTCCGACTTCTTTTAGGTTTTTTTCAATCTGTGGGCGTGCACCATGTACTAATACTAGCTTAATGCCTAAGCTATGCAACAAAGCGAAGTCATGGATAAGGGTACTAAAGTTGGGATGATTAACAGCCTCGCCACCAAACATAATCACGAAAGTTTTGCCGCGATGCGTGTTGATGTAAGGCGCAGAGTTACGGAACCAATGGACGTATTCAGGTTTAATCTGGGGCATGGCGCTAGTAGTCATAATAGGAGCAATAATAGTAGGTATAGTAAAGGATAAGAGATATAAAAGATTTATTGAATATTAAAGATTTACCATAGCAAAAAACATCAGTATGAGCTATCTTTTTATTTTAACGATCTCCATCTGAATTTATTTAGTTGACTATATACACAACCTAAACACGGGGTTAGTATACCCATAAAAGCTTTTTGCTATGCTAAGTCCTACTGCATTATCGATTGTTCGCGTTACTTATACTTCAAGTGCGTTATATATGCTTTGCAAAAGAGGTTTTAGATTCTCAAAACTAACACCCTTGATCAGCATTGTTTTACCGATACATTAACTAGGAATAATGAACATCATGAAAAAAATAAACCATTTGGCTAGTCCATTCACTGCTTGGAGCGGTCATCGCTTATTCCAAGTCGTCGCCGGTACGCTTATCGGTGCGATGGTAGTAACACAAGCGTCAGCTATGTTGCCAACTCCAGAGCCTGCACTTGACGGATCTGCTGCTGTACAGACAGCTGCAAACGCTAATAGCGGCAAATCAAACGTGCAAGCGGTTAATACCAAGATTACTGCCTCTCTTATTGGCGTTGATGCAAATGGACAAGAGACTTTGGTACCTGTGGATGCCAACACACGCTTGCAGTCAGGCAATGTTGTAGAGTATCAAGGGTTTTTTACCAATACTAATGCTGACCGTGTACGTAAAATGACGGTCACTCTGACTATCCCTGAGCAAGTAGAGTTGCTACGTGTTGTGTCGCCTGAATTCCCGTATGGTAGTGCTGATGGCGAGACCTTTGCACGCATGCCGTTACGTGGCAGGGTCGATAATCAACTTCAAGAGATTCCTTTACAGTACTATAAAGCGGTACGCTGGGATATCGAAGGCGTTGGTCTTAATGATACAGTGATGGTTAAATATCGCGCAAAAGTTAAATAAAGCAAACATTTGGTATGCTCAATAATAGAAAAGCACTGCAATTGATGATTGCGGTGCTTTTTTTTATAACGAAAATTAGGCTATGTTAGAGCTGAGTTTGTATATCGTTAAAGAGTCACGTATTTGCTATTAGACTTTTCTCTGATTAATTTTTTAATAGCATTTATCTGCGGGGTAGTGGCTTGCGTGCCAGCAGTAATAAGTGCGCTACGTTGACTGGTATCTAATGAGCTAATATGACCGACATCAGGAGTAATTACGATATCAGCACGCCCACGTTCATTGCGCATTGATGAGCGATGATTAGTGCCTGAATAAGTAGTGTTAGAGGCTATATTATTAGAAGCTATATTAGAGGCTAAATTGTTTTCAAGTAATCCCCAAAAGCTACTTAATGAGGTGATAGCAGGTAGTAAATTGCTAGTCATATTCTTTTTACTCGATGTAGGCACTGTCACATCGACAGCGATGATAATATCAGCACCTAAATCACGGGCACTATCGACAGGAATTAAGCTTACCACACCACCATCGATATATTTTTTGCCGACTTTTTCAGGGATACGCGGCGCAATAAAAATATTAGGTACGCTACAAGACGCTTGTACGGCAAGCCCTGCATCTCCGGTAGTAAAGACTGCTTTTTGTAGCGTGTCCTTTTCGGCAGCAATAGCCGCAAAGCTGATTGGGAAATCTTCTATCGTGCGGCCACCAACTTTCGCATTGATAAAGTTTCTGAGCTTAATACCTTCTATAAATCCCTGGTTGGATAAAACAAAGTCGGTCAACTCGCTATCAGGTGTGGTTAATGCTAATTGCTCAAGCTGCTGCGGTGTGTAGCCGCTAGCATATAGGCTACCAACCAAGCTACCGACGCTGGTTCCAACTACCAGTGTTGGTGTGATACCGCTCTCCTCTAATGCTTTAATGACACCGACATGAGCGAAACCTTTGGCACCGCCGCCGCCTAAAACCAAAGCAACTTTTGGTGCAATGGGTACTGGCTGAATTTGTGCATGAGTTGCGGATGGCACAATATTAGTACAGGCGCTGATAACTAAGCCTAAAATAGACAGTAGGCTTGGGCGGATTAATTTTTTATAGGAGGTTTGAGAATCTTGATTATGAATAGGATAAACGGACATAAAAAGACCTTGTAAAAAACATTCCAAAGGAAAAGATCATAGGCAAAAGAGTTGCTGATTGACCGTTAAGTGTATAGACGCATCATTACTAAATAGCTTAGCATAATCGATAGTGTTGTCAGTTATAATGATTTAGGTTCATTATTTTCATAGCTTGTTGATTATTATCGTGTTTGAATATAGTTAAATGATTCAGCTTTAAGAAGAAAATTAAGTATAAAACATTCAACTATACAGAATTTAAAAATAATATCGTTAGGGTTTTTAATGCCAATCTCTAGTCATTCCACAGCCAACCTATCAGACAATGTATTGTCAAAGCAGCCAATTTCGGCATTAGATATGCCCGTGACGGCGCTGGCAGGAGTTGGACCAAAAGTTGCTGAGCAGCTGACGCAATTGGGTATTACGCGCATCTTTGATCTACTGCTGCATCTGCCACGCGATTACGAAGATCGTAGTCGACTGGTACCGATAGCGGATGTGGGTCATGGGCAAGCTGCGTTAATCACTGGGCGCGTAGTACACGTTGATACCAAGCGCAGTGGCATGACAGTGATTGTAGACGATGATACTGGCACAATCTCTCTGCGTTTTTTTAAAGTCTATCCTGGCCTTGCCCAAACGATGAGTCTGGGTACATGGCTACAGTTGTTTGGAGAGGTTAAAGTCAGCCGTTACGGTAAGCAGATGCACCATCCTGAATATCAGATTATTACTGATAATGCAGACATTACTAATACGGGTCTACAGCCAATCTATCCAAGCGTCAAAGGCTTGCATCAGAACAAGCTGCGCACTTTAATTAAGTTGGCATTACAAACCGTTCGCAGTCAAGGGCTGCCGATGACGTTGTTTACGTCAGAAGATTTTGCCGTTGTGGCTGACTTGCCATTGGCACCGTTTGAGCTGACAAAACTGTCAGCAGAAGAAACAGAATATTCGGAAGATATATTCTCCACATTGGCGCGTAGTGTACCTGACAATACGATTGGTCATAGCGTCAATAAAGTCAGTGCAACTTCCTACAATACAAGTAGTGATGTCAACAATGATATCAATACGGTAGCCGCTCGAACGGCTCATAATAATGTCTATAACTTGACGATATTTGAAGCGTTGGTGTTACTGCATACGCCGCTTACTTATACTGATGCTGGGCAGCAATATAAGCTACTCACCCAGTTAAGCGCGCGTACGCATGCTGCCTGTCAGCGTCTCATTATTGAAGAGCTGACCGCGCATCAGCTCAGCTTACTATATCGCCGCCAGCAATTACATCAGCATAAAGCACCCAAATGTACCACGCAAAGCCCATTGGCTGATAAGCTATTTGCGGCATTACCCTTTGATTTGACAGGCGCGCAGCAACGTGTAATGAAAGATATCACGGCCGATATGGCGACTTCTATTCCAATGCTACGATTGGTACAAGGTGATGTGGGCGCAGGTAAGACTTTGGTTGCAGCAGGAGCAGCGGGCTACGCACTTGATAGTGGTTGGCAAGTGGCCGTCATGGCACCGACTGAGATTTTAGCAGAGCAGCATTTATTAAATTTTAAACAATGGTTTGAACCGTTAGGTATTGGTGTCGGCTGGCTGGCTGGGAAGCAAACGGCAAAGCAGCGCCGCGAAGCGTTAGAAGCGGTGAGTGAAAACACTGTGCAAGTGGTCGTCGGTACTCATGCATTATTTCAAGAACAAGTACAATTTGCCAAATTAGGTCTGGTCATCATTGATGAGCAGCACCGCTTTGGCGTTGAGCAGCGGATGGCCTTGACCAATAAAGGCGTGGCTAATAGTACCCCGCATCAGCTGATTATGACCGCGACCCCGATTCCGCGTACGCTAGCGATGAGTGTTTACGGTGATATGGATACCTCTATCATTGATGAGTTGCCACCGGGACGGACGCCAATTACTACGGTGACAATTGACCGCAATCGCCGTGATGAAGTGATAGAGCGCATTGCGATTAATTGTGAGGCGGGCAGGCAGGCGTATTGGGTGTGTTCGTTGGTGGAAGAGTCGAGCGTACTCGATGCGCAAGCTGCCGAAGCCACTTATGAGGACTTACATGAGCGTTTGGATATTCGAATCGGCCTGGTACATGGCAAAATGAGGTCCGCTGATAAGCAAGCTATCATGCAAGAATTTAAAGCGGGCAAGCTTGATTTATTGATTGCCACAACGGTCATCGAAGTAGGGGTTGATGTACCTAATGCATCATTAATGGTCATCGAGAACGCTGAAAGATTGGGTCTGTCGCAGTTACATCAATTGCGTGGACGCGTTGGGCGCGGCTCAACCAAAAGCTACTGTGTTCTGCTATATCAGAAGCCATTGTCGGAAACAGGTACAGAACGTCTCAACGTGCTGCGAGACAGCACCGATGGTTTTGTCATTGCCCAAAAAGACTTAGAGCTGCGCGGACCAGGTGAGTTACTCGGTAAACGGCAAACGGGTAATGTAGGCTATTATCTGGCTGATTTGATTCGTGATGAGCAGTTATTTGCCATTGCTCAGCGTTTGGCCAAGCATTTAATTGCAGACCCCACGCGTAAAGCCGATGTCAGCCAATTGATACACCGCTGGATGCCTGAGGCCAGCCGCTATACCAATGCTTAAACCAGTTGCTTAAAACAGTGCCTAAGATGATTTGGTGAGTAGCGAGGTATTCATTTTTTAAGTGAATTGACTAGATTGTGCTTGATATTTCTATACCTCATACTCTGAAGTATGGCGATAAGCTTTATTCTATACACGTTAAAAAGAGGACAGCAATTGCTATCCTCTTTTTTATGTTTAACGAGCTTATATATCTAACAAGCGTCTAAAAAAGGCTTATTTAGATTTTTTCTCACTCTTAGATTTTTTCTCAGTTTTCTCTTTTTTTGCTTTTTTTAGATCCTTTTTAAGATCTTTAAGGTTTTTATTCTGGTCTTTGATATTTGCCTTGGTTTCTTTGATTTCTTGCTTTATCGCTTTTACTTTTTCTTTATTAGCCATGATGGACTCCTTGATTTATGATTTAAAGTGCTGGGTATTCAGCATCTTAACATCAATATACAGTTAAAGTTAATGGACTAATTCCACCATTATTATGATGTCATTGAGTGAATGATGTCATGAGTTAATAGTATCAAACCAACCTAACAACACAAGACAGAACTGTATATCGTATGTAGTGTGTAATATTCGATAGCGATACGATTATCATCGAAAAATGATAACAGAGAAAAGTTAATAAGATCGAAATCTAATCGTCATATCTAGCCAATATTCACATATAGATAGTCATATCAACTCATTACTCTTCAATTCATAATTTTCCAAATTCATATCATTATTACTGAACGCTTGCTCTGTCTTTCGACTGTTATTTATAATTATTTTTTAACAGAGTAGGGATAAACTACAGTTGACCTGCTAGTAAGATAGACTACAATGCAAAAAGATATCAATAATATAAACTGTCTATATCACCCCATTAAAGATTAATGTTTAGCTTCTTTTCTATCAATGCGCTTATTTATAGAGACCGATTATGAGTGACCTGCAAGACCCTAATGATAAGCAAGTGTCTAATCCTGAGCCTGAGCTGCCACCTTATCGTAATCCTGATATGCCCAAGCATAAACCTTCGTCGAAGCTGCCAGTGTGGCTATTGCCTGTGTTGGTAGCAGTGCTGGTCATGGGTGTGCTGCTAGGCAAGTATTGGGATGGTAATGACTCAACTACAGATGAGTCAACCGTTACCATTGGGACTCAAAGTGATATAGCGCCTATCAATGCAGATAATGACCAAGCCGTCTTGTCAGTTGAAACAGTGCAGCCTAGTCAAGATAGTGTCGGCAACACGCTAACAGCTGACGGTACGATTAGTGCCAAAGATATTGCAAATGTCAGTGCCAAGGTCAATGGCGTGGCAATTGAGCGTGTATTGGTCGAAGAAGGAACGCGTGTCAAAGCCGGTCAAGTTTTAGCGATATTTGATACCGATGCTATGGAGCAACAAGTCTTGCAAGCAGAAGCAGATGTGGCTGAAGCCGAAGCTACGCTTGCTAATGCCAGCGCGGATGCGGCACGTGTGCTACCGCTAATTGATATAGATGCCATTAGTAAACAAGAAGCGGACCGTTACCGTACTTCCAGAATACGCGCAGAAGCTGCCTTGCAGTCATCAAAAGCTCGCTTAAGCAATCAGCGCTTAACCCTTGAGAATGCCAAAGTCGTCGCGCCAGTGAGTGGCGTAATCAGTGACAAGATGGCTGAGGTCGGCATGGTCGCAGGTGGCGAGCCCCTATTTACGATTATTAAAGGGGGTATTTTAGAGTGGCGTGCTGATATCGATCCTAAGTTAATCGGTGATGTAAACGTAGGTACGCCTGTCAAAGTCAGCTTGCCAAGAGATCAATCAGTGATGGGGCAAGTCAGTCGTATCGCTCCGACAGCGGATAATAACCGTCAGATTACTATCTATGCGAGTTTAGAAACCAACTCTGCAGCGCGTGCGGGTATGTATCAAACCGGTGAGTTTTTGCTCGGTAGCGAGAGCATGCAAACGGTGCCCAATAGCGCTATTGTCAGCAATGATGGCTATGATTATGTGATGCTAGTGACGGATATCAAAACCCAGAATGACAAAACGGTTGGACGTATTCAACAGCAGCGCGTGACCCTAGGAGATCGTATCGGGGACAGTGTTGTACTTGCAGAGCCTTTGCCAAACGATATTAGCTTGGTCAAGCAAGGCGGTAGCTTTTTAAATGATGGTGACTTAGTACGCGTTGTAGAAAGTAAAGCTATGCAGGCAACATCATGAGTATGAATGTATCTACCTATTCAATTAAAAATCCACTTGTTGCGATTTTACTATTTGTCTTGCTAACACTCGGCGGTTTGTTTGGCTTTCAACAGATGAAAGTGCAGCAGTTCCCTGATATTGATTTACCAGCGGTCGTCGTGACGGTTACTTTGCCGGGAGCCGCACCGTCACAGCTCGAAAATGATGTCGCTAAAAAGATTGAAAATAGGCTGACTAGTATTGAAGGTATTAAGCATATTCGTACTACCTTACAAACTGGTGCAGCTACTATCGCTACTGAGTTTGTATTAGAAAAAGATATTCAAGAAGCCATGGATGATGTGCGCTCAGCAGTCGGTGAGGTACGTGGAGACTTACCGGCAGCTGCTAATGATCCTATTATTACCAAGGTGTCGACAGCAGGATTTCCAGTAGTCACGTATTCAGTGACTGGGAATAATATGAGTGTTGAGGACTTATCATGGTTCGTGGATGACACGATTACCAAGCGCTTATCTGATATCCAAGGGGTAAGCGCTATCAGTCGTATTGGTGGTCTTGAACGTGAGATTACCGTTGCCGCTGACCCTATTGTGCTTAGTGGCTTGCAACTCTCCATCCCTCAGTTGTCTCAGCAGATCGCTGGTATTCAGCAAGACAGCGCAGGCGGAGAAGCTGAAGTTGGCAATACTACCCAAACTATTCGGGTATTGGGAGCAGTAGAGCGCGCACGCGAGCTTAACGATTTACAGATTGCTGTCCCTACTGGAGGCACGCAAGCGTTAGGACGTATGGCTGAAGTGACTGATGGTGCGGCTGATCCTAGCTCTGTTGCCAAACTAGATGGCGAAACAGTCGTCGCATTTAACATCACTCGTTCACGCGGTGCCAGTGAAGTTGAAGTCACCAAAAGAGTGGATGAAGCACTGGCACAGTTAAGTGCTGAGATGAGTAATATCGAGGTCGAAAAAGTCTACGACCGTGCTACCCCAGTGGAAGAAGACTACAAGTCTTCATTACGCATGTTGATTGAGGGCGGTATTTTAGCAGTTGTCGTGGTGTTCTTATTTTTACGCAATATCCGCGCTACTATCGTCGCCGCTGTGGCTTTGCCATTATCGGTCATTCCTACCTTTTTGGGCATGTATCTGTTTGATTTTAGCCTCAATATTATCTCATTATTGGCGTTATCGCTGGTCATCGGTGTGTTGGTCGATGATGCTATCGTTGAGGTAGAAAACATTATCCGCCATTTACGGATGGGTAAAACGCCTTATGAAGCGGCAATGGAAGCCGCTGATGAAATTGGGCTTGCAGTTATTGCCACTACCTTTACCTTGATTGCAGTATTTTTACCTACAGCCTTTATGGGCGGTGTGGTTGGGCAGTTCTTCCGCCAATTTGGCTGGACAGCAGCGATGGCTATTTTTGCCTCGCTATTGGTAGCACGTCTAATTACGCCGATGATGGCAGCCTATATTTTGCGACCAGAAAAACAGCGGGTCGAAAAGCAAAGCGCATTGATGACATGGTATTTAAAGATAGTATCGTGGACACTTCATCATCGCTGGTTAACCATGGGCGCCACCTTATTATTATTTATAGGGTCATTAGCCCTAGTGCAGCTGCTACCGACCTCGTTTATTCCTGATAATGACATTGATCAAACGCGAGTAGGCATTGAGCTGACGCCTGATGTTGAACTCGAAGATACCGAGCGGGTAACCGCATTGGCACGTGAACGCATTTTAGCTTTGCCTGAGGTAACTCATGTTTTCTCTTCAGTTGGGCAGGCGCAAGAAGCGATGGGGCCAAACTCTAGTAGTGGAAGTGGCGGCGCAAAAAACATTGCCAGTCTAGATATCGTCCTTGCCCCACGTGCCGAACGTATCTCTAAAAAAGAGATCGAGCAACAGGTTAGCGCCATATTGACAGAAGTGCCCAGTGCTCGTTTTACGGTAGGGCTATCGAGTGGCGGCGAGACGGGATATAGCTTCTCATTGACCAGTACCAATCCGCAAGTGCTAGAGCAGACCGCGCAACAAATCATGACGGATATCCGCGCGCTACCGATTGCAGGCGCTGTCACCAGTGATCGCAGCTTACCGCAACAAGAGCTGACCGTGACTCCTGATCGGCTAGCAATGGCAGATAAAGGCGTCACCACACAAGATATCGCAACTACCTTACGGATCGCGACAGTGGGTGATTATGAACAGCGTCTGTCCAAGCTGAATTTAGATACGCGGCAGATTCCTATCGTGGTGCGCTTACCTGATGTGGCCAAACAAAACGTCAATCAGTTAGAAGGGTTGTATGTGCCTAGCACACGCCCAGCTGGTCAAGGCGTACGAGTCGGCGAAGTCGCTGACCTTGACTTTGGTACAGGGCCTGCGCGAATTAGTCGCCTCGATCGTGAACGCTCAATTACGATTACGGTGCAGCCTGGTGCTGGCGAGCTTGGCGACTTGGTAGAAGCAGTCAAAAACACATCTACCATGCAGCAACTACCAGCCTCCATTACTATGATTGCACAGGGTCAAGCGGAAAATATGGCTGAGCTATTTAGCGGTTTTGTCATTGCCATGTCCGTAGGTATTATCTGTATCTTAGGCGTCTTAATTCTACTCTTTGGTAAGATTTTACAGCCTTTTACTATTTTGATGGCACTGCCGTTATCGATAGGCGGTGCATTTGTGGGTTTGGTCATTACGGGCAGTAGTCTATCGATGCCTTCGATGATTGGTTTTATTATGCTAATGGGTATTGCCACCAAAAACTCTATTTTATTAGTGGATTATGCCATTATTGCGCAAAATAGAGGTCTAGCACGTTTTGAGGCAATTATAGATGCCTGTCGCAAGCGCGCCCGTCCTATCATTATGACTACTATTGCAATGGGTGCTGGCATGTTGCCGCTGGTATTTGGCTGGGGTGATGCCGATCCTACTTTCAGACGCCCGATGGCTGCTGCTGTATTAGGTGGTCTAGTAACCTCGACGCTATTAAGCTTGGTCGTGATTCCGGTCGTGTATACTTTAATGGATGATTT
Organism: Psychrobacter sp. S1-30-MNA-CIBAN-0213; assembly: GCF_040309845.1. Classification (NCBI taxonomy): domain Bacteria; kingdom Pseudomonadati; phylum Pseudomonadota; class Gammaproteobacteria; order Moraxellales; family Moraxellaceae; genus Psychrobacter; species Psychrobacter sp. S1-30-MNA-CIBAN-0213. Next base: position 21,254 of record NZ_JBEOPE010000013.1, read on the forward strand.
GTCAGGGTGGTTTGCTAAATGGTTGATTCCGCACGGTAAAGATAACGACAGCCCGGCTGTTGATAAGTTATAGTAAGCACAAGAAAGGCCAAGACTGAATAAGTCTTGGCCTTTTCTTTATTGGTAGAAAGTAACTATCTATCATACTGACTATTACTTTTAGAGATCTACAATTTTTTGGATACCTATGATGCTAACCAATTATATAAGTCTATGAACGACCTTGCGTGTCAATGAAAACAGACGTGGCGCCTTATTATATATTTTTCCTCTAATAGTAAAACGATTAGCCATTCCTTCGGCTATAGTATATTTACAGGGATTGCATATCCCACATGGAGTGTTGTTAATTGGCTTATGACAGAACCAAGATTTATAAAGTATGTCCAAATCACCTGTAGTTTTGGCTTCTTCCTCCATTTCAGGCTTGGTATAATCCAAAATAGGAAATTTTAAACGACCAAAAATAGTAAATTCATCAGACTCTGGGCCTTTCTCTTTATTTACTAGCTTTCTTACGAAGTACTCAGCCGTATCATCTTTATGAATACTGAGCTCCAAATCTGCAATCTGCTCTGATAAAGCCGCTAACCATATATACTGACTCCCTATATAACTGTCTTTGAGCAGCTTTTTATGGGTCTTCACATACTTATCAGGGATATCAATTCGTGAAAGCTCTATAAGTTTAATATCTTTAATTTCACAGTCTTTGTACTTGCGAGAAAGATCATCTTTAATGATATACATTTGTCTAATTTCGGTTAGAGACGAAATACGAGCAGTATCAATAACATAATAAGGCTGAATCACTGCCCCTGAAACTGCAAGTTGTACCATTCTAAAGGTTGAGTCCCATCCCCCTGTCCATAGTATATTGACCGGTTGCTTACTGTTTGTATCTGAAATAGTTGTGTCTACCATGACGAAGCTCCAAATAAAAAGTGTCCATACTGTTTTAATTAAATAAGTTTGAAAAAACCTAACATAAGTAATTTTTGATGATTTTATCTATTGCAAAAAGCAAACATTGACTAGAATATTCAAGCACTAGCCATTTTTGAGTTCATACCATTTTTCTTTTAAACCACCTTCTACAATCTGTGATGGAATAGAGCCCCAGTTGTCGTTACCTTCAATCAAGATTGGGCCATTAGGTGTAATAGCGACATCCCAACCTATCGATTGCACATAGTAAAATTGTTTATGTGCTTTTTCTACTAAGTCCTTAACCTCATCCCAATAGGGAAGTTGATAACCTTCAAATACCGTATTGCTAATCGGATGTTTTTCTACCTTAGTACCAAAAGGTACATCATAGAAACCATATTTTCTCAATAATCCACTATCGTCGATACCAACCGCTAGTCCACCTGTCTTAACATTATCAACAAAAGAGTCTTTGGTTGATCCGAGTCTTAAGAAGGAATTAAGAATATTGATTTTCCCTGATACTCCTCGTACCGTTGTTATCCTGATAGTATTAACACTTGAATCATTTATTTTATTTAAACGTTCATGTTGCTCAATAACATTCTGAAAAATAAATTTAGAATCTTTCATTTTCGACTTTAATTCTGACAAAGTAGTTTTTTGATTATTTAAAAAATAACTATCCTCTTTCTTTTCAAGGATAAAGACTTCTTCTGAACCTTCCCCGTTAATAATTTTACAAAATACTTTAATGTCTTCTTGAAAAAAATCTTCTAAGCTAATATATTTACGTTCACTAAGTAGATAAACCTCTCCATTGTTGTACAGAGCTATCGTAGGAACTACTTTGTCCTCTCCGATGACGTATGATAGATAACTTGCAAATACGTATTTGTCTCTTAGCATAGCTATATAATTGTAGTTGAATTTCTCATTTTTACATGAGTTACCAGATTCTCTTTCTCTTCTAAATTTCATATCTGGTAAAAATTCTTCCGGACTTCTCCATTTTTTGATATCTAGACCATTAGAGTTATAAAAATAATTCACCTCTTTATTTTTGATGATCCATAACAGATTATCTAAAAAAATTGTAGGACTAGATTTCCTTTCTTTTTCAGGATAATAGCTTTGTCCTCGCACTATTTTTGATATGTCTGCTGGTGTTCTGGATATGAATTTAATACGGTTGTATATCTTTTTTAGTTTCATATAATCCTCTGGGTTTTTTATTAAGATCTCAAAGTAACGGTTAATAAATTAGTGAACAGGCTAGATAAGACTGACGCTAACTATGATGAAAAAACGCTAACAGTGCAGGTGATTGTTAATATTAAAGACACTCGCAAAGAACAATAGATTAAGAGAATGTCTACCAAACTATAGATATTATGGGATAACCTAATTAAAAATACTGATTCAAATCAATGACTTCTTGGTCTTATTTCCCTTTTTATGGTTAGGTTTATTTTCAAACATATAAAAGCCTATCTTTAACTGGTCGTACCATTCTTTTTCCGACACAGCTTTATATGGACTGTTAGTAACTTATCTCTTTCTAATATTTTATTTGAGACTTGTTGCAATACGTCAACTAAGAAAAATAACACCATTGTTGCAAGGGTTATTATAGATATAACATAAAGTATAATATACCGCAATATATATTCGGATATTAGAATATATATGTTTTTATATAATAAGAAATATCCAAAATAGTCAGCTTTTCTTGGAGGAGAGTTAATTTTCTAGGTAGTAACAAGACGTGGTTTTGTACTAGATCAGATCTTTCAAGCGAGATTAGTGTAGAGGTGCAAACTCTATTAGCACTGACCTATTTCAAATTAGTAAAGGCAAAAGTATCTACCAAGTTTTTCTCTAGGCTTTCGTTAGCATCGCTCATGCTTTTACAGGTCTGATTTTCCATCAAGTAAGTTGTCAAAATCTCTGTTATCCAATCTCATCTCATACTATAATCCTATTAACATGAATTTTATTCATCCTATGTTTAAATAGTATCGTTTTTATTCATGTAATGGTTTAGGTATGATTCATCTCATACAGAAATTTGGCTTTATCTCAAATAATGAGAGTAGATTAGGGTAGCGGATTATCATGAGTAAACAGTTTACATATTCCATCTCGAGCATTCGTTTTGATGAAAACTATCAGCCTGCAGACAGCACACGTCTGACGACTAACTTTGCGAATTTGGCGCGTGGCGAGAGACGTCAAGAGAACTTACGCAAAACGCTGACTATGATAAATAACCGTTTTAATGATCTCGCGCATTGGGATAACCCAACTGCCGACCGTTATTCCGTTGAGGTTGATATCATCTCTGCAGACTTAGATATCGAAGGCAATGGCCACACATTTCCAGTCATTGAGACGCTGAAAACAACGATTATCGATCATAAAGAAAACAAGCGTATTGACGGTATGATTGGCAATAGCTTCTCATCTTACGTGCGCGATTATGACTTTAGCGTCGTACTGCCAGAACATCTTGAGACAAACCCAAAATCTCCACCGCCAGCCGATTTTGGCGACCTGCACGGCAAACTGTTTCAACACTTGTTGAACTCAGAGGCCTACAAAGCCAACTTTAATAAACAACCTGTGATTTGCCTCAGTGTTTCAAGCAGTAAAGTCTATCAGCGTAATGGCAATCAGCATCCTGTATTAGGGGTTGAATACAAACAAGATGACTATTCTTTAAACAATAGGTCGTTAACCGATGACTATTTCCATAAAATGGGCTTAACGGTGCGCTATTTCATGCCTGCAGGTAGTGTTGCGCCTTTAGCGTTTTACTTCGCCGGTGACTTGCTGAGTGATTACACCGATTTGGAACTAATCAGTGCCATCAGTACCATGGAGACCTTCCAAAAGATTTACCGCCCCGAAATTTATAATGCCAACTCTACTGCGGGTCACATCTATCAACCCAGTTTGAAGTACCAAGATTTTTCCTTGACTCAAATTGTCTATGACCGCGCAGAGCGCAGTCAGATGGCGGTGACGCAAGGTAAATTTACGGAAAATGAGTTCATCAAACCGTATCAGGCTATTCTTGATGAGTGGGCGGCAAACTATGTTGTGACAAGCAATACTGTGCAAAAAGAAGCGGTTAAAAAACGCGCTGCTTAACAAACCATTATTAACTAATACCTCACACTCAACTATCCAAAATTATTAGCGTAGGCTGGGTTAAAAACTCAGCCTACAAATAGTTCATGCTAAGTTGAGAGTCAGGTTAACTAATCGAAATATAAAAGACTAAAATATAAAAGAGTAATCAACATGGAATTATTATTACCAACGTCAACAGCGGGCAGCTTACCGAAACCTTCTTGGCTGGCAGAACCTGAGAAAATTTGGTCACCTTGGGCATTAGAAGGGGAGCAACTGCTTGAGGCCAAACAAGATGCGCTACGTTTGACATTGCAAGAACAAAGACATGCTGGGATAGATATTGTCAGTGATGGCGAGCAGACCCGTCAGCATTTTGTGACCACCTTCATTGAACATCTTGACGGTGTCGATTTTGAGAATCGTAAAACCGTTAAAATTCGTGATCGTTATGAGGCCAGTGTGCCGTCAGTCGTTGGTGCTGTCAGCCGTCAAAAACCAGTATTTGTGGACGATGCTAAATTTTTACGTCAGCAAACCGACCAGCCAATCAAATGGGCGCTGCCCGGTCCTATGACAATGATTGATACGCTATATGATGGTCATTATAAAAGCCGTGAAAAATTGGCTTGGGAATTTGCTAAAATCCTCAATCAAGAAGCCAAAGAGTTGGAGGCAGCTGGGGTGGATATAATCCAATTCGATGAGCCAGCCTTTAACGTGTTCTTTGATGACGTCAACGACTGGGGTATTGCCACATTAGAGCGTGCAATAGAAGGTCTAAAGTGTGAAACGGCAGTACATATTTGCTATGGCTACGGCATCAAAGCTAATAATGATTGGAAAAAGACACTGGGTTCAGAATGGCGTCAATATGAGCAAGCGTTTCCTAAACTGCAACAATCTAATATCGATATTGTTTCTTTAGAGTGTCAAAATTCACATGTACCGATGGATTTGATTGAATTGATTCGCGGTAAAAAAGTGATGATTGGTGCCATTGATGTAGCAACCAATGACATTGAGACGCCTGAAGAAGTTGCTAATACGCTACGCAAAGCCTTGCAATTTGTCGATGCGGATAAGCTTTATCCTTCGACCAACTGCGGCATGGCACCTTTGTCGCGCCAAGTGGCACAAGGCAAACTAAAGGCGTTAAGTGCAGGCGCTGCAATCGTGCGTCAAGAATTGACGGCTTAGGTTTTATTAACTCAGCTTATGCAAAATTGAATTCTTCTAGGCTGAGTTTTTAACTTGAATGATGCTTATTGAAGTTCAGTCGTTGAGGAAATTATATTTAAAGAATTTCCCTTTCGAAACTAAAATTGAAGCACAATTTTTTAACGTTTCTCAGGATTACAGCAATGATTAAAGATATGATTGAAGCCAACGATTTTAGAGATGCCATGTCTCTATTAACAACTGCGGTCAATGTTGTCACTACAAAAGGCCAATCTGGTCTGCATGGGTTTACCGCCTCTGCGGTATGTAGTGTCACAGATAGCCCGCCAACATTGCTAGTTTGTATGAATCAGGCAGCTCGGTCACATGCACATTTTCTTGAAAACAAAACATTAAGTGTCAATGTGTTAGGCGCCCAGCATGAATCCATATCCAATGCCTTCGCTTCTAAATTATGCTCAGAAGAACGATTTGAATATGGTTCTTGGACTGAGTTAGCCACAGGTGCCCCTGTTTTAGAAGATGCGTTGATCAGTTTTGATTGTGAGATTGAGGACATTCAAGAAGTTGGTACGCATAGTGTCTTTATGTGCCGAGTCGTCGCCATCAAACATGGCTATCAATACAGCGATCAACAGAGCGGAGCTAGTGAAAGCTTGGTGTATTTCAACCGCGCTTACCATCAAGTAGGTCAAGTAGAAATTGTTTAAGCTGACTTTCTGACATTGATTATTTAATTGTCATCTAATTATAGTCAGCTCAATATAAAGAAGATACAGTGAAACTGGTACAAATTTTTCTAGCTTGCTGTGCCTACGCCGACAGAGGCTACAAAAAATTCATTCTAGTTTCACGTTGTAAGATAACGTATCCATGTTATTTAGCATCGACTATAAAACTATCATTTAACCGAGAAGTAACTATCCTGTGGAATTAATCATTTTCTTAATAATAGGTGCTCTAGCAGGATTTGCTGCGGGGCTGTTTGGCGTGGGTGGTGGCACGATCATCGTACCGTTATTATTTATTGTCTTTACGCAAATGGGCTACAGTCCTGACAACATCATGCATTTGGCCTTAGGCACTTCATTGGCGACCATCATTGTCACTTCTATCAGCTCGTTAATGGCACATAATAAAAAGGCCGCCGTCATGTGGCCTATTTTTAAGAATTTAGCACCAGGCTTAGCGATTGGTTGCTTTTTGGGCGCGGGAATAGCAGGACAAATATCTGGGCTATATCTTCAGCTCATTGTGGGTGTGTTTTTGCTTTGGGTCGCTTATAAGATGTTTTTTGGTGGCAAAAAACAGGTCGCTAGTCATGCTAATGATGTCAGTAATGCCAACCATACTAATATAGAACTGCCTTCAAAACCCAAGCAATTAGCGGCAGGCGGAGTTATTGGCGTTGCTTCGGCCATTTTCGGTATCGGCGGCGGTAGCTTAACCGTGCCTTATCTCACCCGTTATAATGTGGTCATGCAAAAAGCAGTGGGCACGTCAGCAGCGTGCGGTCTGCCGATTGCCATTGCTGGCGCGTTAGGGTTTATGTTCTTTGGTATGCAACAGCAAGTTGACGTTCCTAACACCATTGGCTTTGTGCATATTTATGCGTTTTTAGGTATTAGCATTATGAGTTTTTTCACCGCGAAAATAGGCGCAAAAGTCGCTCATATACTATCGCCAGAAATTTTGAAGAAATGCTTTTCAGTATTGTTAACCGTCGTGGGATTTTACTTCCTTTACAAGGGGCTGGTTTGAGCATTTATATCGATGTATTCAAGATGCAAAGTTCACGAACGGAATTGTATTGCTTAGTACCGAAAATCGTGCCTAGTCTAATATAAGTAGTTCCATGACAACGGTCTACTTTGAGTAGTCTATAAATGTACCTACAGGCATATCAGACTGGTTCCCTTGGGGTATACCTTAACTAGCAATCTTACGAACTAGTAGAGTAAGTTTGTCTTTACCATTATCAACTGTAGCTTCCTTATCATAAGCGACGGTCGTTTCTTGTTCAGTAAGCTCGTCACCAACTTTAAGAGCCGTAATGACTTTAGCAGTATGCTCATTATATGGCTTTACTATCAGGTTATACTGAAACTCAGTGTCAACAGCGATTGATGCCATCTCCTCAGCATTTACAAGCATCACAGGTGAAGCAATTAACTCACCATCTTTAAATACAGAAGTAGAAACCTTATAGAAATCAGCAGCAAAGCTTGACCCTGACGCCAATACAGCAGCTAATAACAAACCTATTTTTACTTGCATCTTAATTTCCTTGTTTAAAATAAACTCAAGGAGTCAGCTATGATGTTTCTTAGCTAACTCTTTGAGTGAGTAATCAATTTACCTATTGGACAATGTTTGTAGCAAGCTAAAAGCTGGCTGTATCTCATGCATTCTATGACAGAAGCGCCATACATTGAAAGCGACATATTAATTCTTTAGTGCAAATGTCGGCGCGACCAAATAACTATTATCAAAGGCACGCAAACTTCTTAATTGATATTTAAAAATCTCGATGCATGTACACCACAAAGTACACTATCGCTATTTCAGTAGGTCAATGCATTGAATTACGTAGCGTACAACCAAGCTTTCAAGTCCTCACTAGGGACTCGAACCCTCAACAATAGGGCCAGTATTTGCAGCCTTTCTTATCTTAAAACCTGCTAACCACTGTAAATCCAGTATTTCGACTGCTTTGATATAACTCTCCAAGATCAACCCTAAACCTAACACTGCTTAAACCTCAGCACTCTCTACCCAAGAAAATTCTTTTAAAATGTTCATCCATTGCTCATCCAATTCTGCTTTTAGCAACAAGGGCTCACCAGTAACAGGATGACTAAGCGCTAAACTCTGGGCATGCAGTAGCATGCGCGTGCAACCATATTGACTACGAAAAAATCGATTGTGCCGTCCGTCGCCGTGGCTGGTATCACCCACTATATGATGGAATAAATGTCTCATGTGCCGACGCAGCTGATGCTTGCGCCCGGTCTCGGGTGTTAAGCGCATTAGACTATAGCGGCTAGTGTCATGCTTTTTTGACACAGCAAATGGCAGCTCAACTTGTGCCAAACGTCGCCAATGGGTCACCGCCTCTTGAGCGGGTTTGTCCAAGTTGGCAAACTTATCAGCGATGGCATCGGGCTTAAAGCTCAACGCATAATCAACGGTGCCCTGCTCTGGCATAAAGCCGCGCACCACGGCTAGATATTGCTTGGTAACTTTGTGTTCAGTAAAAGCCTCGGTAAGACTGCGCGCCACAGCTGAGCTCTTGGCAAACAACAACACGCCTGAGGTAGGCTTGTCTAATCTATGCACCGGAAATACATGGCAACCTACCGCATCACGGGTGAGTTGCAAGGCAAAGCGCGTCTCGCCTTTATCCAGCCAACTACGATGCACTAATAGACCAGCTTCTTTATTAATCGCCACCAGAAACTCATCTTCATAGATAATTTCTATTTGGTTAGCAGTGTCGCTTTCGATATCCATGTTTTCAGTGCCCATACTTTAGATACTATTACTTTAAATACTATTATTATATATCTACTATCTTTTATACATATCCTTTTTATCGCATCTGTAGTGCCATAATAAATTTGGACTGCGATTCAGAGAAAATACGCGGTACACCAATGAACAGTGATTAGAATCAACCATATGTAAGCAAGTTTGACGATCGTAAATACACTCTCAAAGACAGCTTCTTATTTCCATAAGAGACGTTATGGTAAATGGATTTAGACGTTAGTATTTTAATCTTTTTCAATGTGCTTGCCAGCTTAATATAATGGTTATATTGAAGTATCCCCAAATTATTGAGATTTTCCATTTTTTTTATTCAAAAAAAATCCTCCGCCATCTAGTTTATGTAAGGTGGCGGAGGATTCAGTATGATAGGTAATTATCTATCATACTAGAAATGTTCTAAATCCTTGATAAATATAGAAGCTGTAAATGGCTAATAATAATTAACTATCATTCTAGTTTAGTTAATCTTACTTATTGAGCTTAATATTTAGTAATTAGCTATCATACTGATGTTCCAATATTATTGACGGCTTCTATTTTAAATGCGGCGCTATATTTGATACGTTGGGTATCAAGATGCAGGATCTATTTTTTAGATTAATCGAGCTATCTCCAACTCCAATATTACCGAGAGCGTACTTGTGAAGAATGATTCGCTTAGGGCCCTCTGAACTCGGGAAGGATTTAAAAAGCGGGCTGAACTGTCAGTCTTGTTGCATTGAGTTTAAGGCTTCAGTTCTAGCTCGGCGTTGGCGAAGTCATCCGAATTAGAATTGAACACCTATTCTTTGCCGTCGTCGAGCGTCACTTTCTTGCCATCGTCGTACTGTTGTACCACTACAGTCTTTCCCTGAACCTGGCAGCGGGCGATGGCGTATGGAGAGAGTTCGGCGCCAAAGTCACGGTAGGCCCAGCGAACCAAAGATGCAGACATGATAATGAGTACTGGTATCATCGGTAGTGCTACCAGGATAGTGGAGGTCTGAACCGCTTTGAGGCCGCCAACGGATAGCAGCCCTACACCAACCAAGGCAAGCATAAGGGTCCACAAGATACGATTCCATCTGGCGGGCTCTTCATAACCGGTGAGTTCCTTGGTGCAGATAGATGCCAGCATGTAGGCGGAAGAATCTACAGTTGTGGCCAGAAACACAAAGCATAGCAGTGTGAATAACGGGATTACCAACCATGCTACTGGCAAGGTTTTCAAGATCGCTACGACTGTTGCCGGTATGCCATCGCTGCTCAAAATCCCCTGCAGATCGACTGCACCACTAAGCTGCAGGTCAATAGCATAACCGCCCCAGATTGCAAAGAAGGCCCAGCAGCCGAGGGTACCCCAGACTACGCCATTAACGATTATGTTCTTAATGGTACGACCGCGCGAGATACGTGCTACAAACAACCCCATCATAGGCGCGTAAGCGATCCACCAAGCCCAGTAGAAGATGGTCCAGCTCTCGGGGAAGCCACCCTTTGCCACTGGATCAGTCCAGAAGTTAATGCGAAAAAAATTATCTAAGAACAATCCTACACTGTTAGTCCAAAGGTTCAACAGAAAGATCGTTGGCCCCACAATCAAGACAAAAAACAGCAGCAGAAAACCTAGCGCCGCATTGATATTTGATAGCGTCTGAATTCCCTTGTTCAGACCGTTATAAACACTCCAGGCTATCATCGCGGTCCAGGCGGTCAGGATCCCCATCTGCAATCCAAACGAATCTGCCAGTCCGAACATCTCCTGAAAGAGGGCGGACACCAAAGGCACGGAAAGTCCCAGAGAGGTTCCCACACCACCGACTATCGAAAAGATAACAATGACGTCGATCAGCTTACCGATAGGGCCGTCCACCGCTTTTCCGAGTATACCGCGGCAGGCTTCGCTGAGGCGCAATACATTGACCTTGCGTACGTACAGAACATACGCCATAGGCAGGGCAGGCATCAGATACAGCGCCCAAGGCACTACGCCCCAATGGAACATCGGATACATGGCTGCCCATTCGGCTGCCTCAGTGGTGCCGCCTTCGATACCCAAAGGCGGGCCTGAGAAGAGGTAGAGCGGTTCTACAAAGGCCCAGTTGCAGATTGAGATGCCGATTCCTGCACAGAACAGCATGGCAATCCAAGGAACGGTCCTGAACTCCGGCTGCTCGTCGGGTGCGCCCATTTTGATCCGCCCCAGAGGGCCGTATGCAAGCCAGACCATAAAAAAGAAACTGCCGATTCCGGTTAGCAAGTAAAGCCAGCCGAAGGTGCCGGTGAACGAACTTAAAAGTCCATCAACAGCGGCTTTTCCCGCCTCCGGATATAAAGCAAGAGGAATGCTTGCAGCTAAAATAGCAATTATCGAAGACCAGAAAATTCCCGGGTCGATCGTTAATTTATTGTTTTTTTGAACGGTATTCATTACCTTTACCTCGCACGTAGTCCTTTAGGGAGGGGTACCTCAAGTTTTATTTGTTATTGCTTGAGGTAATTATTACTAGCACTGTCAATTATTGGTGCCTTATATTTTTCTAATGTTTAAAAAATCGTTTAAATAAAAGTGTGTGTGAACCGGTAGAAAGAAGCTACTGTTGTAATCGAACCAAGGCATCGGCAGCGACTGCACCTTTACCTTTAGGCCTGACCATCAAGGGGTTGATATCCAGTTCGGTAACACTGTTCCAGTGATCCATAGCAAAATCAGCTACGGCCATAATGGCATCTACTACGGCTTCCAAGTCGCCTTCCGGGTGGCCTCGAAAACCCCGCAGCAACGCGCTGCCTTTGAGTGATAGAACAGCCGTACTAGCGGCTTCGCGGGTAATTGGCAGCAGCATAATTGCACTGTCGTTGAGCAGGTTGACCAGAATGCCGCCCGTACCAACAATCAGTGCCAGTCCGAACTGTTCATCTCGTTTGAGGCCAATGATCAGCTCGCCAACAAAGTCTGAAATCATAGGTTCGATCAGAAAGCGGGCATCGGCGAGCCCCTGTTCGGCTAGGCGGCCCGCCATTACCTCAACAGCGCTGGCCACGGCGCTGCCATCTTTAAGATTGAGCATGACGGCCCCAGCCTCGGTCTTGTGAGCCAGCCTGTCGCTGACCCCTTTCATCACCACCGGGTAGCCAACTTCGTCCGCTGCTTCTACCACATCTGCTTTGTTTACACAGCGACCGCCGGGTAGTTGCAGGCCATAGCGGCCAACCAGTTGCTTAGAGGCCCACTCATCTAGCATCTTGCTCTCGCCTTCCACCAATAAAGGCCCGCGCAGAAGTAATTGCTCAGGGTCATCCATTGCGGCCACTTGACGGCGGCGCTCGCCATAACGCACAAGCCGTGCCAACGCTGCAACACCGTCTTTCAGGCTTTGCAATGGTGCAATACCAGCTTTCGCTAACCGCTGGCGGGCGTTCTCCGGCATTAGTTCGCTGAGGTTAGAGATCACGGCGCAGGTCTTGGGGTGGTTGGCGTGAGCGGCAATTAAAGAATCAACCGCCACTTGCCATTCGTGATCGTCACCAATGCCCTGTTTGGGGAAGTCTAACGCTAATACGGTAGCGTCACAGTCGCCCTCCATCATAATGCCAAATACCTCGGTACAGGCTTCAAGGTTGCCCCAAATCGAGGTGTTGTAGTCTAAGGGGTTGGAAAGACTGGCAAAATCGGGCAACCATTCACCTAGTTTTTGTTCCTGTACCTTGGATAAGCTTGGTAGCTGAAGCTTATAGTGATCCAGACTATCGGCTAGCATGGCGCTATCACCGCCGGAGCAGGTCAGCACGCCGATACGATCCCCTTTGGGAAGTTCGCACAGAGAGGCAATCTTCAGGGTTTCAAGCAGCTCAGACAAAGAGTGCACACGAAGGATGCCCAGCCTATCAAACATTGCCTGATACATATCATCAGAGCCCGCTAAGGAGCTGGTATGACTCATGGTCAGCTGGGTGCCGATCTCCGAAGTGCCTGCCTTGAGCACTACCAGAGGAACGCCTTTCTCTAAAGCCTTCAAGGCCGCACGGCTGAACGTTTCAATATCTTTTAACCCCTCGATATAAAAACCGATGGCGGTTACACGATCGTCTTCGAGCAGTGGCTCGATATAGTCGCCTGCGCCTAATACTGCCTGATTGCCAACGCTGATTACATGGGTGATTGAAAGTGAGCGGCCGTGCATGGTCAGATTCAGCGCTACGTTACCACTTTGGCTGATGATAGCGACGCCTTTATCGGTACGCTCACCACAAAGGCGGTCCGGCCATAACGCGACGCCGTTGGTAAAATTTAGCAAGCCATAGCAATTGGGGCCTACTAATGCCATATCTCCGGCCGCTTCTATCAGTGAGTCTTGCAGTTCATCGCCATTGTTGCCTACCTCAGCAAAGCCAGCGGCGTAACAAACCACGCCGCCGCACCCACTTTTATTCAGGTCGGCGACGGCTTGAACCGTCAGCTTAGCATTGATGGATACGAACGCCGCGTCAGGAGTGCCAGGTAAATCATCAATGCTGGCGAAACAGGGTATATCAGCGATTTCATCGTACTTGGGATTAACCACCCATATTTCGCCATCAAAGCCGATGTCTCGAGTGTTTTGGATAGGAAGTGCCAGGTTGGAACCGCCAATAAATACAATACTGCGCGGTGAAAGCAGTCGTTGAAGATTTTCTTGTTTTGTCATGATTAGAAACCTTATAAGCCCAAAAAAAGAGTTAGGGCGCGCTCGTGCGAGCCCTAGGGGACTTACCAACCAGTGTAAATATCGAGGCCACGCTTCTTAATTTGGCCGCTGATAATGACACGTTGGATTTCTGAAGTGCCTTCCCAGATTCGGTCGACTCGGGTGTCACGCCACAAACGCTCAACTGCTTGTTCACGCATATAACCGCGACCACCCAGAATTTGTACAGCCTTGTCGCAAACTCGGCCCACCATTTCGGAACAATACAGCTTCAATGCTGCCGCTTTGGCGTGATTAAGCTTGCGGTCGCTGGTCTGGTCGATTTCCCAGCTCAGTCGGTAGAGCATAGACTTGGCGGCCATGATTTCGACGCCCATATCAGCCAGCATGAATTCGATCGCTTGAAAGTTATTAATTGGCTGGCCGAATTGGATGCGTTCGGCGGCAAACTTGTTTGCTTCTTCAGCGGCTCGAATGGCGCCACCAACGCAACGGGCTGCTATTCCTAGGCGCGCTTCAACAAACCAATCCTTGGTCATATCGTAGCCTTGGCCGATTTCGCCCAGAATTTTGTCTTCTCCAACAATCACGTCGTTGAAGATGTACTCAGGGTGCTTGAACGCAAAATGGTGGGTATAAAGCGGTGTACGTTTGAGCTCTACACCAGGCAAGTTCTTTTCAACAAAAAATACGGTGGGTTTGGTTGAATCACCATCTACGTGAGCGTGTACCAGAATATAATCGGCAATGTCTCCGATGGTTACGAACCACTTCTCACCGTTGATTTTCCAGCCACCCTCGACCTTGTCTGCACGTGTCATGCACTGAGTCGGGTCAGAGCCTGCATCGGCTTCAGTAATGGCATAGGCGTCGCGACGTTTGCCCTGACAAGTCGGGATTAAATATTCTTCTTTTTGCGCCTGAGTAGCGAAGCGCATGGGATAAGAGGGATACCAAAGCGCGTCCCAGATGGCGCCAGTGGCTTTGCCTAGTTGCTCGTTGAGAATGGTCTGTTCAAAGATACTAAAGCCTTGGCCGCCATCTTCCTTGCTATGGTTTGGTGCGTTAAAGCCCCACGCCAATGTGGCATCGATAATCTTTTGGTGAGTTTCACGGCTGATGCCGTCATTTTCTTCACACTCCATTTCATGGGGGAAGAGAACGGTTTCGGTAAATTCTTTGGCTTTTGCCTGCAGTTCAAGATGCTCTTTGGAAAGATTAAAATCCATTGTAAAGTCTCCAGGGAATGTTAGTGTTGATGATGATGTGCCGTTTGTTTACGGGCCTAAACTATTATTTACTCTACGCAGGAGTGCAAGGGTGTGGTTGACCAAAAACGACGTATTTATCGTGAAATACGACAATGAACGGTGTTGTTTTGTGGCGTAAAATCTGTTCTGTCGTTTTGGTGCATTTTTATGACGATTTTGTGCAATGGGTATATCGGGCTTTGCGCTAAGGTGGTGGCAATGGAACAACCAATACAAAAACAACAGAGGGATTGAACAACATGTCAGTGTCTGTACATACCGAACACAGGGGCTCAGCGTTATTAATCACCTTGAATCGCCCCAAAGCTAATGCGATAGACTGCGCCACAAGTTTTGAGCTTTACGAGGCCTTGGCTGAATTTGAGCAGAACCCTTCTCTTCAGGTTGCGATTATTACTGGAGCCGGCCAACGCTTCTTTTCAGCGGGATGGGATCTTAAAGGCGCCGCCGCGGGGGAAGCGGTAGATGCTCACCACGGCCCTGGTGGTTTTGCCGGGCTGACCGAACTTTTCAGTCTGACCAAGCCTGTTATTGCCGCCGTTAACGGCATGGCAGTTGGTGGTGGTTTTGAACTGGTTTTGGCCTGCGATTTAATCGTGGCAGCTGACCATGCTCAGTTCTTCCTACCCGAAGCTCAGATTGGTATTGTCCCTGATTCAGGTGGTGTGTTTCGTCTGCCCAAGCGGTTGCCTCGAGCAGTTGCTATGGAGATGCTACTAACGGGTAGTCGCCTGAGTGCAGAGGAGGCTCTGCGGTGGGGATTAGTGAACGCTGTTGTTGCCCCGGACGAATTGATAGCGACGGCACTGGCGCTGGCCGGACGAGTCGCTGCAAGTGCTCCCTTAGCTCAACAGGCAATCATGGAACTAGTCTCCGCCGGAGAATCAATTTCCGTGCAGCAAGCGTTTGAACTTCAGCGTAGTGGATCGCTGCCGGCTTACAAACGCATGCTTCAATCACAGGATGCCGAAGAAGGCAGCAATGCTTTTGCGGAAGGCCGCCCCCCAATCTGGAAAGGGTGTTAAAAGGAGATAGGTTATGGAAAATATATTTAGAACTGATTTGTTTGCCGGTAAAACGGTTTTGATAACCGGTGGCGGGAGCGGCATTGGCTTGGCAATAGCTCGTAATTTCGGCACTTTGGGGGCTCGGGTGGTGATTGCGGCTCGAGACCAGGAGCGATTGATTGAAGCGGGACAGAGCCTGCGTGAGGCTGGTGTCGATGCGATCGAACTGGCAGTCAATATCCGCGATAGCGACTCTGTGGCAGGTCTAATAGAACAGCTGGAGCTACAGGGAATTGGTATTGATGTATTGGTTAATAACGCTGGTGGACAATTTGCTGCGCCTGCCCTAGAGCTCTCTGCCAATGGCTTTCGGTCGGTTGTTGACCTTAACCTCACCGGCACTTTTCTTATGTGTCAGGCTTTTGCCCGGCACTGTATGAACCGTAAGCTACCCGGATGTATCATTAATATTGTTTTGTGCCAGGCCAACGGGCTGCCCGGTATGGCGCACGCGGGTGCTGCCAGAGAAGGTGTCGTCAACTTAACCCGAACTTTAGCTTGGGAGTGGTCAAATCTTGGTATTCGAGTGAATGCCGTGGCACCGGGCACTATTAAGACTGAAGCATTGGATCAGTATGACCCAGTTGCGCTGCAGGATGGCATCAATAAGCTACTGATAAAGCGCATGGGCTTACCCGAAGAAGTTGCTCAATCAGTAGCTTATTTGGCATCACCTGCTGCTAGTTTTATCACCGGCACATGTCTCGCCCTGGATGGTGGTGAACACTTGACAGGCGCGTCTCCGCAACGCTAATCAAAGGATGAATTCTATGCCCTGTTATGAGTTTGAAGGTTTGATTCCGGTGGTGCATCCCAGTGCTTATGTTCACCCCACAGCAGTGCTAATCGGTGATGTGATTGTTGGCCCTAATGTTTACATTGCCCCGCTAGCATCTCTGCGTGGAGACTATGGCCGCTTAATCTTAGAGGATGGTTCCAATCTTCAGGACAGTTGTGTGATGCATGGATATTGCGACACCGACACCGTTGTTGAGGCTAACGGCCATATTGGGCACGGCGCAATTCTTCATGGCTGCATAGTAAAGCGTAATGCGCTAGTGGGTATGAATGCGGTAGTGATGGACGGTGCCATTATTGGTGAGGACAGCATAGTTGCCGCCGGCAGTTTTGTTAAGGCCGGCTTTAAAGGGGCACCCCGCCAGTTGTTGGTAGGTTCGCCTGCCAAAGTAATTCGTGAGGTTAGCGAACAGGACTTGCATTGGAAAGGCCTCAATACAAAAGAATATCAGGCGCTGGTCTGGCGCTCAGCCGCGAGCATGAACGTGGTTTCGCCACTGCTGGAGATGGAAGCGGATCGCCCTAGACTCAAAGGAGTGACCGTCGTACAACCCAAAGTATGAGACAGAATCAAAGCGATATATTCAAGATTTTTTGATGCATGTCAACGGTCTTCACTCGGGCTGCGAGCGAACTGTTTGCGGTAGCTTCGGGTGAAATGGGGAGCTGAATTGAATCCGCAGATGATTCTGATTTCAGAAATGCTCAAGCTGGACTCTTTCAGCAACTGTCGAGATCGTTCTAGCCGCAACTTCATGTAATAGCCAGAAGGTGAATCGTTCAGAAAACTGCGAAACAGGCGTTCCATCTGCCGAACGGAAATGTGGGCGTATTTTGCCAGCTCTTTGGTGGACAAGGGCGACTCCAGATTTGCTTCCATCTTCTCCAACACGCGCAGAAGGCGTGGATGGTATATTTTGAGCCGTGCGGATAAGTCGATGCGTTGCTTGTCCGATTTCTGACGGATACCACTTTTTATAAACTGTTCACAAACCTTGATTGCGAGAGCGTGGCCGAGCTCTGTCTGAATGATATAAAGCATCATATCGATGGCAGAGGTTCCGCCGGCACAGGTGATCAGATTGTGCTCCACTTCAAACAGCTCGTTGGTGAGTTCCAGTTCGGGATGATCTTCCTGAAAGGAAGGTGCTGCTTCCCAGTGCAGGGCTATTCTGTGCTTTTTCAGAAGCCCGGCTGCAGCCAGAAGGTAGCAGCCGGTGTCTATGGCACCGATTAAAGAACCCACGCGGTGGAGTTTTCTGAGCCAGGCCACGGTGTCGTCCCGGATATAATCTTTCGGATTAAAGCTGGAGCAGACAAAAAGATTAAGGGGGGTTGCGGTATCCCGGATAGCAACCGTTTGTTGCAATGCCAGTAGGTTGCTCGCTGCCACCGGTGGGCCGTCCTCGGAAAGCAGTTGCCAGCGAAAAATCTCGCGGCCGGCAAGGCGGTTGGCTACTCGCATTGGCTCAATGGCAGACATCAGGGCTACCATTGCGTATTCAGGTAAAAGCAGAAAGGAAATGGTAAAGGCGCCATCGTTATCAGGATTTAGGATCATAGTGATAAGCCAAGTTTTACTGAATACTATAACAGACAACGGAACATGTAAGTATCTACATCAGATAAATTTATTTGCCCCCGAATTCAGTTTTTTAGGCTAAATCCATTCAGTTATTTCTCATCTAGCTTGCTTGCCAGAAAGCAGTGATGATTGGAATTCAGAAATGAGCACAGCCCTTTGTTCAGAGGGTATAGTCGAAACGGAGTTTGTGGCACAGCCAGCTATCAGCACAGCGGATAGTGGGAGAATAGCAAAGATAATCTTCAAGTTACATCGGGTTCTTTCTACTCTTGTTATTCACAAAAAAATCCTCCGCCATCTAATTTATATAAGATGGCGGAGGATTCAGTATGATAAGTAATTACTCAATGACAATATGCTTTTTAGTGAAGGATAAACCTACTCAACAGTAACCGATTTTGCCAAGTTACGTGGCTGATCGACGTCGGTGCCACGCATAACAGCTACATGATACGACAACAGCTGTACAGGGACACTATAAACGATCGGTGCTAGTATTTCGCAGACATCCGGTACATAGACCACGTGCAAGCGATCTTCTGCAACCATTTGGCTGGCTTCACTGGCGAATACAAACAGCTCACCGTGGCGCGCATGTACCTCTTGCATGTTGGCTTTGAGCTTATCAAACATACTGTCTTTCGGTGCAAGTACGACGATTGGCATGTCTTTATCTACCAATGCCAATGGACCGTGCTTAAGCTCACCTGCTGCGTAACCTTCTGCATGGATATAAGAGATTTCTTTCAGCTTAAGCGCCCCTTCCAAGGCAATTGGGAACTGCAAACCACGACCCAAGAACAAACAGCTCTTTTTCTCTTCAAAGCTTTCACTCATTATTTTAATAGGCGCATCAAGCTTTAAGCTGGCATGAAGCTGACCAGGTAGCTTATGCAAGTTTTCTAGCAGCGATGATAAACGCTCATTATCGATACGATTTTGTACGACTCCAATCTTCAATAATAGCAGTACTAGCGCTACAAGCTGGGTAGTAAAGGCTTTGGTAGAAGCTACACCAATCTCAGGTCCTGCAAGCGTCGGCAAGAAAATATCAGTTTCGCGTACTAGCGATGACGTCGGCACGTTACATAGCGCCAAGCTCACTAGCCCTGTTGGATTATGCTTTTGAATTTCACGTAGTGCCGATAAGGTATCAGCGGTTTCGCCAGATTGTGAGATACAAACAACTAGCGAGTTATCAACAACTACAGGATTACGATAGCGGAACTCACTGGCGATTTCGACCGAGCAGGGCAGACGTGTTAAATTCTCAAACCAATACTTTGCAACCATACCCGCGTGATAGCTGGTACCACAAGCGAGTACTTGGATGTGTTGAATACCAGCAAGCTTTATTTCGTGACGCTGTAAAAAGTCATCACGTAGCTTAGTTGTTTCACCGTTATCTACCGCCATCTCAACCGTCCGGGCAACTGCGTCTGGCTGCTCATAGATTTCTTTAAGCATATAATGCTTAAATTCGCCTTTATCTGCATTATGCTGCTTGGCATCTATCTCATGAATTTTGCGACTAACTTCTACGCCGTCTGCATAAACACGAATACTATCACGAGTAATGTTGGCAATATCGCCTTCTTCTAGATACATAAAGCGGTTGGTGACTGGCAATAACGCTAACTGATCTGAGGCAATAAAGTTTTCACCGATACCTACGCCAATCACTAATGGAGAACCCAAGCGTACTGCAATCAGCTCTTCTGGGCTATCGACATGAACAATACCAAGAGCGAATGCGCCATGTAATAGTGGAATAACAGCGCGAACGGCTTCTAGTAAGTCAGACGTCTCTTGATAGATATCATTAACTAGATGGGCGACTACTTCAGTATCTGTTTGAGAAGTAAACACATAGCCTTTGGCGATCAAGTCTTCTTTTAGCTCAGCATAGTTTTCGACGATACCGTTGTGGACTACCGCGATTTTACCTGAGACATGCGGGTGAGCATTACGTTGAGCAGGCTCACCATGAGTCGCCCAGCGCGTATGTGCAATACCGATATGACCGTCAAAATTTGCTGGATCATCAGCGACCGCATTGACCAATGCCAATACTTTGCCGACTTGACGTTCGCGATGTAATTCACCGTTACGAATGACAGTCAGACCAGCGGAATCATAACCTCTATATTCCAGACGTTTGAGACCTTCAAGTAAAATATTAGCGATATTACGCTCAGCAACTGCGCCTACAATTCCGCACATAGCTATTCCTTAATTTAGATGTATGATGATATTAGGTAAATTAAATTAATAAGTAATAAGGGTGACAATATTGATTTAGATGTTGGTTTATCAATACGCCCTAAAATTAGTAAGCAGCACCACAAAAATTGCCGCGCTGCCTAAGTTTGCCCAAACATCGCTGTCAGTAGCTTAACTATTTTGACTTTTTAGTCGGACGTTGGAAGTCAGCCTTTTGAACCTGACGAGCACGGCCTAAGCCTAGAGCATTACTATCAACATCATTGGTAATCACAGAACCAGCAGCAATAGTAGCAGTATCACCGATCGTTACTGGTGCCACTAAACTAGCATTCGAGCCTATAAAAGCATTATCTTTAATGATGGTTTGCGATTTATTGACGCCATCGTAATTACAAGTAATAACACCAGCACCGACATTAACGTCAGCGCCTACGGTTGCATCACCAACATAGCTGAGATGATTAATTTTACTGCCATGACCAATCGTTGATTTTTTGATTTCTACGAAATTACCCACTTTACTGTTATCGGACAATACTGTTTCAGGACGCAAGTTTGCAAAAGGCCCAATGTCAACGCCAGCACCGACTTCAGCACGATCAATGACGCAATAAGGTTTAAGATGGCAAGCATTACCAATTTGCGCGTTTTTGATGATACAGCCGGCTTCGATATAGACATTGTCACCTAATGTACAATCACCCTCGAATACCACACCAACATCGACGAATACGTCCTGACCTGCTGTCAATGTGCCACGGATGTCGACACGAGTAGGGTCGGCAAACTGTACACCAGCTTCTTGCAAGTCAGCTACTAGCTTGTTCTGCCATGTGCGCTCTAAGCTGGCAAGCTGTTGACGGTTATTGACGCCTTCAATCTCAAACGTATGCTCAGGCTCAATGGCAGCAATCGTAACGCCATCAGCGACTGCCATTTTGACAATATCAGTCAGATAATATTCTTGTTGTGCATTGTCGTTTGACAGTTCAGGCAAATATTTATGCAACAATGCGTTATCAACGCAGTAAATTCCACTATTGATCTCTTGGATACTTTGTTCATCTGTATTGGCATCTTTTTGCTCGACAATAGCTTCGATGTTTCCTGATGCATCACGCTTGATACGACCAAGCCCAAATGGGTTATCTACGGTTAATGTCAGCATAGACATACCGGCAGTATTGGCCGCTTGTAATGTCGCCAAGGTCTGGCAGCTTACTAATGGTACATCACCATATAAAATAAGGCTTTGACCGTCTTTTGGTAGTTGCTCTAAAGCAACTTTAACGGCATGGCCAGTTCCTAACTGTTCAGTCTGTGCGACCCACGTAATTGGTAGGTGCGCATACTTATCATCCATCGCAGTTTGTACTTGATCGCCACCAAAGCCATATACGACGATAGTCTTGGCTACGGTTAATTCATCGCAAGTATCTAGAACATGACCAAGTAAAGGTTTGCCTGCCAATGTCTGTAAGACTTTTGGCTTTGCAGACTGCATGCGCGTGCCTTTTCCGGCAGCAAGGATAATTACAGAAAGGGAATTTGTCATAATTACTCTATAGTAGGTGTAACAAAATATAAGGATATTATAACGCAAATGTCGGGAAAATACATATTCATTTAAGTGAATATTATGGAGCTTTGTTATCGTCGAGTTTAGTATGATGAGGTAGTCTGTAACATTATTATTCTAAACAGCAACTATCTACGCTAACATGCCGAGCATAACAAATATCCATACGACAGCGGCCATAATACCAGCGATGATGTCATCAAGCATAATACCAAGACCGCCTGCGACCTTCTTATCTGCCCAACCAATCGGTGGAGGTTTAATAATATCAAAAAAACGGAAAAGCACAAATGCGACGATAAGGGCGATGATAGATAAACTTTGCGATATATCTTGCCAAAAGTTTGCTGCCGTGAGACCCATATAAGAGAAAGGTAATAAGGTAATCCAAATACCTGCCCATTCATCCCAAACAATATGCGGATCATCATGACCTTGCATCAGCTCAGATGTGCGACCGCATATCCAAATACCTATAATGCAGGATAAAATGGTAATAATCAAAAATGGGACAAACCCTAAGCTTAATAGCGGTATGGCGACGATTAATCCACCAACCGTTCCCCAAGTACCAGGGGCACGGCGGGGCAGACCACTACCTAAACCAATACCAAGCCAATAAACCACACGATCAAGCATGCTAGCATTTGCTGGTAGAGGTGGGCAGTCATTGGCTTTGCTGATATCAGGCTTAGATAGGTCATGATCGGTCATGGATTAACCTGCAAAATGTTGGTAACCAGTAAGATTGGGCCATGTAGAGAATGGTGCGGGATGAGTCGGTGTTACTGGCTGGTTTTGATAGAAAATTTCTGGACGTGACTTTTTTGGAGATAGATTGGTTGATGCATCTGTGCCAGCGTCTATCTTATCTACCATTGCTATAACCTCGCCAATACAGGTGACTGGAGTGTTGCCGCTATTATTAACAGGGGGCTCAATATGAGCAGGTAGGGTAAAGGCCAATTCGTAATCATCACCACCAGCCAGCTGACATAATAAGCGCTCAGATAAATCAACGCTTGCTAACGGTTTGCTAGTAGGTAGCTGCTCTAGATTAATCCGCATACTAACGCTGCTCTGCTGACAAATATGTCCAAGATCTTGATAAAGACCATCAGAGATATCTATCATCGCGGTGGCGCCAATTTTGGCTAATGCTGCACCTAATGCAATACGCGGGGTCGGCATGTGCAGACGATGCGCCAGCTCCACGCCTTGAGCGTTGTCAGGATACTTTAAGGCATAGGCGGCATCGCCAAGTGACCCTGATACATAGACTTTATCGCCGACTTGCGCGCCTGAGCGGTAGACTGCTGGCGTGTCTGCGGCTAGTAGTCCTTGCGCGCTGACACTAAGTATTAAATTATCGCTGCGCGTGGTATCACCACCAATAAGGGTGACACCGAATAATTGACAAGCATGAAATAAGCCTTTGCCAAATTCAGTAAGCCATTGCTGATTGGCTAATCGTTCTGGTAATGCCAATGCTAGTAGAATGCTATGCGGTGTCGCGCCCATAGCAGCAATATCTGAGACATTGACTGCCACTGCTTTATAACCAATGGCAAATGCCAGCTCGTTAACTTGATCCCAATCGGTACTAAAATGTCGACCTTGAACTAAGGTATCAATACAGCTAACTAAGCGTGCTCCTGTGGGTAATGCCATTACTGCAGCATCATCGCCAATGCCCTTTTCAACATTATAAGGCGATGACTGTGCCGCTTGCATTTGTGAGAATATACGCTCAATCAGCTCAAATTCATTCATGGTTAATCTTGGCTTTTTGCATCAGTAACGTCTAGCTCAGCGCTATCTAGTACAGTATCTTTTGCATCAACACTAACCATATTAGAATCGCTTAGACCAATATCTGCTGCAGTATTGTCGTTGCTTTCGTTGCTTTCGTTGCTTTCGTTGCTGTCATAATTAGCAACTACGTCTTCTTCTACAGGTTTTTCATTGACGACACTTTCAGTACTAACAGCAGCTTCATTCACGTTATCAATCACAGCTGGTTTAATGCTCTCTTTTTCAACCGTATTTTCAGCCTCGTCTTTTTTACTCGCCTTAAAGTCACTAATGTTTGCACTGGCTTTACTAACACTAGTGCGTTTGATAGTGGCATTATTAGCACTGATACGTGGTTTGTTTGAAGCGGTTGGTTTTTCTTCAATGCCATGTGTACTGGCATTATTATCTGTATTCGTATCAGTTTTTACTGCAGGTTTAGCAGCCGTTTTTTGTGAGGTGCGTAGATTGGTTTTGATATCTGCTTGCACCTCAACGTCGCGTAGCTCAACTGCCATTTTATCTAGTACGGCATTAATCAATTTATGGGCATCAGTCGCACCAAAGTGATTATTGAGCTTCATTGCTTCATCAAGCACTACTTTATAAGGAATCTCTAGGCGATTCTGTAGCTCATAAGCACCGATGAGTAAGATGGCGTGCTCAACGGTATCGAGCTTATCGATTTCACGATCAAGTTGCTGACTAATTAGCGCATCTAGCGCTTCAATCTGCTCTGGAATATCACGCATCATTTCATGATAATAGCCAATATGTACCGTATGCATAGCATTGGTTGCGCGCGTACGTGCAGCGATATCATGCGGCGCATTGGCCTTCCAGCCAAGCTTACCATCTATATCGAAGCGACGATCAGTAACGAGCCATTCGTATAGACCTTGCATAGCAAAGCGCCGCGCCTTACGGACAGCGGTGTGACTGGTCTTATAAGAAGACTCACTCATATCGAAGTTTTGATCACCCGCACTGCTGCTCGCTATACTGGTAGCTTCAGCCTTTTCAGCATCGGTTTGTGCGGTTTTCGCAGCGCTAATAGCGCGCTTGAGTTGGTCAGTCATAGGGGGTCTGTACCTAAATTTTTGAGATGATACCTATCCAAAAAATAAATGAGCATTATTAAATTTGCTACTTTATTTTTTGAAAATAGTATAGAAATACGGCGAAAATTCAAAAAATAGCCAATTTTTAGCAGGCTAATACTATTTAGGTGCTGCTATCATTAAGTAACAGCACCAATCAAACAATGGGATTAAGCAACGCTAATCATTTAATCATATCTTTAAAAACGGTCACTTTTTAATAAAGTCTGAGTTAATAAAGCTTAAGCGTCATCACTATCATCGTCAATATCTAACTGTGATAGAACCGCAATCATCTCTAGCACAACCATCGCCGCTTCAGAGCCTTTATTACCAGCTTTCGTGCCAGAGCGTTCAATAGCTTGCTCAATGCTATCCGTCGTCAATACGCCATTGGCAACTGGAATATTATAATCAATAGCAACACTGCTTAAGCCTTTTGCAGATTCACTAGCCACAAAGTCAAAATGCGGCGTGCTGCCACGAATAATCGCGCCTAAAGCAATGATAGCGTCAAAGCGATCTGACTCAGCAGCGCGCTGGGCAACCAATGGTAATTCAAATGCACCAGGTACACGGATAACGGTAATATTGCTACCCAATACGCCATGACGGAGTAGTGCATCAATTGCACCATCAACTAATGACTCCACGACGAATCCATTAAAACGACCAACGACGATACCAATACGGGCATCTCCATTTTGGTGTAGGTTGCCATCGATATGGGTCACGTCATTGCGTTGCTGTTGTAAATTCGACATAAAAAATCCTTTGCTTAATAAAGTTTAATTAAAATATAGGAGTAAGTTAGTAGCTAAATATAATTATTGGTTCAAATAGCTTGGTCGACTATATGTTCGACTATCTAGTTAATTATTAAATGAACTAGTAGTTAAATGAACGAAAATAAGTGGTTAGCGCTATGATAACATTTTTTGCAGATGCATTGATATTTTACAAACGTATTACAGGCGCATCTGTATACCTTGTGCTGCCATGTATTCTTTGGCTTCTTGAACCGTATACTCACCAAAGTGAAAAATACTGGCGGCGAGTACCGCATCTACGCCGCCTTGTAATATACCTTCTGCTAAATGTTGTAAATTACCGACACCGCCTGAGGCGATAACGGGTACATTAACTCGGCTAGTAATCTGTTGCATCAAGGCTAAATCATAACCTTTTTTGGTACCGTCACCGTCCATTGACGTGACTAGTAGTTCGCCAGCACCCAGCTCAGCCATTTTGCTCGCCCAAGCAACCGCATCAATACCGGTTGGCTTGCGACCACCATGGGTAAAGATTTCCCAACGCGGCATGATGATGCCATCAACTTCAATGTCAGCGACGCGTTTGGCATCGATCGCCACGACGATACATTGATTGCCAAACTTCTGCGATGCCTCACCGACGAATTCAGGCGTAAACACTGCTGCTGAATTAATCGCGACTTTATCCGCGCCAGCATTGAGCAAGTTACGAATATCAGCGATTTTACGCACACCGCCACCGACGGTTAATGGCACAAATACCGTTTCTGCCATACGCTCAACGGTATGATAAGTAGTATCGCGCTCATCGTTAGTAGCCGTAATGTCCAAAAAGGTAATCTCATCAGCGCCTTGTTCGTTGTAGCGTTTTGCTACTTCAACTGGGTCGCCTGCGTCTTTAATATCGACAAACTGCACGCCTTTGACCACGCGTCCATTATCAACGTCCAAACAAGGAATGATACGCTTTGCTAACATAGGGTCTTTCACCTTATAATCAATTCATTCTGTAAGCGCTAGTCTAGCAAAATCACTGCCATATCAGGCAGGTTTTCGCAAGATTATTACGCTTTTCATGATAGTTTGCTCGTGCGCGGTACAATTACTGTCATTACCGTCCAAATTCGTCCTATTTAACTTTTTATTTAATTGCCAAAAGTGAGATGTCATGTCCGTCTATACCCAGTTAACCAATGATCAGTTTGCCGCCTTTTGCCAAAGTTTTGGCGTATCTTTCGTGCGTGCCATTCCGATTACCCAAGGTATCAAAAACTCTAACTGGTTTATTCAGACAACTGATGATGTAGATGGCGCGCACTCTTACGTATTTACTTTATTTGAAGAGCGTCCACCAGAAGACATCGAAAAAATGGCGGTCATTTTAAATCAATTAGATGGTAAATTACCGGTCGCTGCGCCGTTATCATTGGTTGATAGCGAAGAAAAATGCTATGTCATTCAGTATGATAATAAAGCGATTACCTTGGTGCCTTGTCTGGCTGGCGCGCATCCAGAGCAAACCACGCAAGCCATGTGTCATGAGATTGGTGGCGCTTTGGCGATGCTGCATGAGACCCTGCAAGCGCTGCAACCTGCGCAAGAATACGGCGTACCTTTATATCCATGGAGCGATGTACGCGATCGTGAAATGCAGTTTATGCCCGGTGACGAAGCCAAGCTAATGAGCGATATTTGGCAGTCATATAGCACATTACCGCTTGCCAGCTTGCCAAAAGGACTATGTCATTTAGATATGTTTGCGGACAATACACTATGGAATCTACAGAAGGGTGAAGAGCGTCTGACTGGTCTGTTAGACTTTACCGAAGTCAGCGTCGAGCACTATGTGATGGATATCGCTATTACTATCAATGACTTTTGTACTACTTGGGGCGATGCAGAGCAAGGCGAGCGAGTTCACTTTGACCGTGAAAAGATGACTTCTTTTTTACAAGGCTACGAGTCAAAACGTCCGCTTAATAACGATGAAAAACGCGCCTTACCTGTTATGCTGGCAAAAGCGGCTGTTATTTTTTGGCTATTACGTCTCAACGTCATTCACTACAATCGCACCGAAGGGCGGACTGGCGATAACATCATGGTCAAAAATCCTGACCTAATGAAACGTCTTGCCGCTTATCATTGGTCGCATGTAGAAAAAGCGCAAAACATCGTTTTTGTGCTGTTAAATACTAGTTTAAATGCCAGTAAAGACAATCAAATAGCTGGCATTTTTAGCAATATTAAGCAAGCTGAGCAAGCACGTGAAAATCTAAAGTCTAACAGCGAGTTTGAAATCAAAGAATACAAGTTAGATGCATTAGCATAAGCCATTTTTGTTCAATTATTCATGTACCAAAACCTCAAAGGTGATCTCATGACCAATCAAGTCGACAACTGGCACAAACTAGCGCGCTACGATACCAATATGCAAGGTGAGCTGCACGCCAACCTGCTACGTAATAACGGCATTACCGTGTCCTTGCAGCCGCTAAGCGCTATCCCGGGTATGAACTCTGGTATCGTTCTTTGGGTGCAAGATGAGGATTTGGCGCAAGCACAGGATATCTTAAGTAATATTGATACAGATACTAGTGGTGAAGTGCTGCTAGACAATATGAGCGACACAGACCTTGGTATCATATCAGATACTCAGGTTGATCAAGACTCTCAAGGCACTCAAAATAGTCAAGACAATCCAGATAGCTTAGACAATCAAACTGATAACGGCGGTAACTTATAAATGTGTCAGCTTTTAGGAATGAACTGTAATACTCCAACCGATATCGGTTTTAGCTTTGCAGGGTTTCGTCGTCGCGGCGGCATGACAGACAGTCATGAGGATGGCTTTGGTATTGCATTCTTTGAGCGTAGTGACTGTTTTAATAACGACAACTTTAATGGTGATGGTGCGGCCAATGCTTCAACCGGACTGCGCTTGTTCCATGACAATCGCCCAAGCCACTTATCGCCAGTTGCAGACTTGGTTAATAATTATCCAATCAAAGCCATGAACGTCATCGCTCATATTCGTAAAGCTACCCAAGGACAGAATTGCCTAGCGAATACGCATCCATTCGTCCGTGAAGTCTGGGGTGAACAGTGGGTATTTGCTCATAACGGACAGATGAATAGCGAGTTTATTAAACGCTGTCAGCGTCTGCAAGATAATGGTAATGCTTCACATTGCCAGCCAGTCGGCTCAACCGATTCTGAAATGGCATTTTGTTATTTGGTCAATCGTCTTAAAAGCAGCTTTAAAACCCGCCCTGATGACCAAACGCTGTTTAACTTTTTGACCACCCAATGTCGTTATTTATCTGCTAACGGTCTGTTTAATTGCCTTATATCAAACGGTCGATGGCAAATGGCTTATGCCGGCAGCTTATTGTTTTATCTTACGCGTAAAGCACCGTTTGGTGAGGCAAAATTGGCAGATGATGATTTGGCGATTAATTTTGGTGATGTGACCACAGACACTGACAAAGTGACGATTCTAGTGACTGTGCCATTGACTGAAAATGAAAAATGGCAACAGTTAGCGGTCAATGAATGTCTGATATTCCAAGATGGTGACGTCATTTATAAAGACAGCCCAAGTCAGCGTAAGTTTTTGACGATTGATGAAGGGATTGCGATTGCACGGTCGGTTGGGGCGAGTGTTTAGGGGTTGATATGAACTATGATGAGCTTTTAGAGTTACTCGATACTCTTATTGAATGTTGGGAAAATGAAGTTGTCGAATTTAAGCGCGGTAAAAAAGAGTTCTCTTTATCTGATATCGGGAAGTATTTCTCAGCTATATCTAACGAAGCCAATTTGCGAGGGCAAAGTTTTGGCTGGCTAGTATTTGGTATTGATGATAAGACCCGACAAGTCATTGGCACAGACTACAAAGCTAAGAGTTCTGAACGTATCCAAGCAGTGAGTCAGCAGATTTCTCAAGATACGCAACCAACAATCACATTTAGAAATATTTTTGAATTGCAGCATCCTAAAGGGGGTGTTGTTATGTTTCAAATTCCAGCAGCACCTAAAGGTTCGCCAATATCTTACAACGGGCATTACTACGCTAGAGCTGGTGAAAGCTTAGTAGCACTAGGATTGGATAAGTTAAATGAGATTAATCAACAAGAAAAATGGATAGATTGGTCAGCACAAATAGTATCAGAAGCGACTATAAATGACCTAGATCCCGATGCATTAAATAAAGCAAAGCAAGGTTTTGCTAGAAAAATGGGTCAAAGGCTTGAAAATGAAACAGTGCTTGAGCTAGACGATTTAGATTTTCTAAACAAAGCTAGATTAACTGAAAATGGCAAAATTACTAGATCTACACTTTTACTTCTTGGAAAACCAGAGTCAGCTAGATTTCTTTCACCGCACCCTGCGGCTATGGTATGGAGCTTAGAAGCGGAAGAAAGAGCTTACGAACACTTCTATCCACCTTTTTTATTAACATCAACACAGCTATACCAGAAGATACGTAACTTCCAAATACGAATTTTACCTGATGATGAGCTCATTCCTGTTGAAATCGATAAATATAATCAACGTGTCGTTTTAGAAGCTTTGCATAACTGTATAGCCCATCAGGACTATACTAAAAACTCTAGAATTATCGTGTCTGAAAAAATAGATCGTTTAATCTTTGAAAGTGAAGGAAGCTTTTTCGAAGGTAAACCTGTAGATTATGTAACAGAAGAGAGAAGACCAAAAAAGTATCGTAATTATAAGCTTGCGCAAGCTATGGTTCAACTGAATATGATTGACACAATGGGTTATGGAATCCATGAAATGTACGAGAAACAGGCGAAGCGCTATCTACCGTTACCTGATTACGATTTGACAATGCCTCAGGCTGTTAAGTTAATTATATACGGTGATGTTGTAGATCCTGCATATAGCAAGTTATTAATTAAAAATACAGATTTATCAATAATGGAAATTA
This sequence comes from Psychrobacter sp. S1-30-MNA-CIBAN-0213, assembly GCF_040309845.1. Taxonomy (NCBI): domain Bacteria; kingdom Pseudomonadati; phylum Pseudomonadota; class Gammaproteobacteria; order Moraxellales; family Moraxellaceae; genus Psychrobacter; species Psychrobacter sp. S1-30-MNA-CIBAN-0213. The sequence continues at coordinate 51,867 of NZ_JBEOPE010000013.1, forward strand.
TAGCTTTAGATAGAGTTCAAAAAGGTCAGAATATTTCTAAGAGTATGGCTAGGGAGTTACAACGGAAGAACCTTATAGAAGGACGAAGACCCAATTACTATGTATCATCATCAGTGGCAGAAGCCACTAATAAAAAAGCTAAATACATACGTAATAGAATTCAAGATGATACTTTCTATATGCAACTTATTTTGGACTATATAGACAAATACGAATGTGCTACAAGGCCTGATATCGACAGTTTGCTAATACCAACACTTAGTGAAGTTCTCGATGAAAAACAGAAAATCACTAAAATAGGTCATTTATTAACTAAGCTTAGAAAAACAGAAAAGATAGAAAATGTTGGAGTGGGTCGGTACTCTAAGTGGGTTATGAAATGAGGGAAGCATTTTAATTGAGAGAGGTTTGAGAGAGAAAAAGCCTAAATGAGAGAGAGAAAGAGCGATAATTTTTTCAAAGCGTTGATGTATATAGCTTTTATAAAATGAATGATTATAAGTGAACTAGTAATTTGAGAGAGAAACACCAAAAATTGAGAGAGAAACTAACCCAAATAAACTCCACAACACCGTTTAAACTTCTCACCTGAACCACAAATGCATGGCTGCTTTTGGCTGACAGTCATTGCGACCGTAGGATCTAAAAAGTACCAGCGTGCATCATTATTTGCTTTGTCTTTTACCTTTACAAAGGCAGACAGTTCGTGATGCGCTTGTATCATTTCTTCTACACTATCAGCCGCATTATTTGTTGTATGGAAGTAAGCCTTAAATTCAACCTGTGCATGGCGTTTACCGAGTTTTGGCGTGTGTGCTACGATTTCTAAACCTGCCCAATCTGTCTCTTTTGCCCAAGACTCAATCGCCTTGATATCTAACAAGTTTTGCTGCGCGGGTAGCGTGGTCTTGACGATATATTCTGGCTTGACCAATACAAAGGCACTATAACGCGTGCGCATTAATCGCTCAGCCGTGTCCGCTTTTATACCGTCTGCATTATCATTTTCTTCATTAGCTTCTTTATTACATATGCCATCGTAATAAGGCTGACAGCAATCCTTATAAGGTAGGGGCGTGCTGATGTCATCTGATGACGGATTAATTTGGCAAGGGCAGGTCTGTGCGGAAATTGACATTATTTACTCAAGTTGTTATTTACATTTTTAGCGGTTCTATGAATTTTAATTCAGCCAGTTTTCTAGCATTTCTGGCAAGATGCCAACTTTTAGCTGTGCCCAAGGTGCTGGGTCACGTAGCTGCTGCCAAAATGCATCAAACGGTGGTGCAAAATATACCAAGAGCGCAAGGATGACGTACAGTAGCAGATACCACCATTTATCTTTATGCTGATAAAATTTCATCGCCGTGCCCGATGAGCGCTTCATTTTCATATTTGATAAATTAACGCTATATAACTCATCCAAAGCCAAATGTACCATCGCACCGCCGAATAAAAACAAGCCGTAAAACCAGCTAACCGTTAACGGTAAGTTTAAAATATCGTAGCTGACATAGGTCATTCCAAGCCCCAGTATCGCCATATAAGGCACGGAGTGGATGACACCGCGATGTACAGTCATATTAGTAAAAATATAGAACACCACGTAGCGCATAAAACCATAGCCCGCTAGCCATAATGCTATCAACGCCAGCAAACTCAGCTCACTGCGCCAATGCATCACCAGTCCAAAGGCAAAGATAAAGGAGGTGATATTGAACCCAAGCTTAATCGGTGTCGAGTTATCAGAATCCAAATCAGGTAGCAGCCCACCAATGGTGCCAAGCGCCACGCACATCAAAAACCCTGAGTCATCAATCAGTCCCGCTTTGTAAACTGTCAAACTGAGCGTACCACTGACCATGAATGCAACATTTAAGTGGGTGTTAAAATTTGCCATAAAAACTCATCAATAAATAGCGCGCGAAACGTTCATTTCGAGCGGCTCGTCTAGCCGTAAAAAAGCGCTCCATGATACCATAGACATGCCAATCGTCTAATAGAGATAGTGAACATGACCGCCACTGATTTACCTGTCAAACCTTATTCCGCTTCTTCTTCTGATGCGCCTGTTGATGCAACTCTTGATGCGTCCATCAATAATCCGTCTGTATGCGACAGCAGGCTCGATGACAGCTTTGCAGAAATCAACTGGCAAGCACCATGGCTATGTCATTTGAACCAGTTGAACTACATCAGTAAAACTATCACTCAGCTAAGTAATTTGAGTGTTGAGCACTCTGATGCTAAAGCTTCTGAAACTGAATTCTTCAATAAAAATACAATCGAAAATACGCCTGATACTATCGCAAAAGTGTTAAATACAGCGTTGCAGAAACAGGCTGATGGCTTACAACAGCCACTGCCGCAAACCAAACCTGCGCATAACAATGAGGCCCAAACTCTAAAATTTGTCTCGCAAAATGCATTACCGGAGGGCGAGGCTTACGAGAGTTTTATCGCCACGACTGGCAGTATTCCGACGCGTGACAACTTGCATGATTTATTTAACGGCAGTATTTGGCTAACTTTTCCAAAGACTAAAGCCTTGCTCAATTATTATCATATGCTTGAAATCGAGCAGCAAGGTATTAGCGCTAGTCGAGGGCGCATCCGCGATACCATTACGGTATTTGATGAAAATGGCGCAGTGTTAGTCACGTCTGACCTTAGTATTGGCAAGGCGCTCATTGATTTTGATTGGCTGGGCAGTCTGGTAAGTACGCGTTCGAAGTGGGATGACCCAAAACAAATTAATAGTCATTCTCAGGCGGCGGTCTATATTTTTGGTCATGCCTTGCTCGAGCAGTTAATACAACCACGCAAACCTTTATGTGCCCATAGTATCGTGATAAATGTAACGCCAGATTTCTTTGCCTTATCATTATCTGAGCGTATGCAATATTTGGATAATAAAGTTGCCGAACATATGGATAACTTATTATCACAAGATGGGGTTACACCACGTCAACTTGCACCCTTGCCTATTTTGGGCGTACCACACTTTTGGCCAGAGAATACAGATTCTAGCTTTTACGAGGATTCTTTCGTGTTTCGTAGCGGTCGTCGCCGTAAAAATTGAAATACGATGGCATACCTTGCCAATAAACCGCTAAGCTACTGTTGCGGTTACGATTGTGCCACGATTTGATAACGTCTAGGCGGTTAACAAAGCGTCGTATATTTGTTATGGTAAAAGGAAGCTATTGTTAACCCTAAAGATATGCTTATATCTTTAGCTCATTCAGACTGTTTCATAAAATTATAATTTTTGATAAAACAATAAATAAACTATCTAGCCACCAGTCATAAGCATAAATTTATAATAGTTTATGCTCAGGATCTATAACAACGATAAGGAAGCTACCATGAGTGATATCTTTAATGTAAAAGACACCATTTCGGTCGATGGCAAGGAGCACGCCTACTACAGCTTGCCAGAGCTGACCAAAACTTATGAAAATATTAGCAAGCTACCATTTTGTATGAAGGTAGTACTAGAAAACCTATTACGTAACGAAGATGGCGGGCAGTCTGTCGGCAAAAACCATATCGAAGCGGTTGCCAACTGGGATGCAGCAGCAGAGGCCTCAAAAGAAATCGCCTTTATGCCAGCGCGTGTGGTGCTGCAGGATTTCACTGGTGTACCATCGGTCGTCGATTTAGCAGCGATGCGTGATGCGGTGGTCAAGCTTGGCGGTAAAGCTGAGCAAATCAATCCGTTCATTCCTAGTGAGCTCGTCGTTGACCACTCGGTGCAAGTCGATGTGTATGGTCGCGAAGACTCGCTTGATTTGAACGAAAAAATTGAATTTAAGCGTAACAATGAGCGTTATGAGTTCTTGCATTGGGGACGTAATGCTTTTGAAAACTTCGTTGTTGTACCACCAGCAACGGGTATCGTGCATCAGGTTAACTTAGAGTATCTAGCGCGTGTCGTGATGGCTGCTGATGTCGACGGTGAACTGACGGCTTATCCTGATACGGTATTTGGTACTGACAGTCACACCACCATGATTAATGGTATTGGTGTCCTTGGTTGGGGTGTTGGCGGTATTGAAGCGGAAGCGGCGATGCTTGGTCAACCATCATCGATGCTGATTCCACAAGTCGTTGGTTTTGAGCTGACGGGCAAACTCACTGAAGGCGTTACGGCAACTGACTTAGTATTACGTGTGGTTGAGATGTTGCGTAAGCATGGAGTAGTTGGCAAGTTCGTTGAATTCTACGGTGAAGGCTTACACCAAATGCCACTTGCTGACCGAGCAACTATTGCCAATATGTCTCCAGAATATGGTGCGACTTGTGGTATTTTCCCAATTGACCAAATGGCGATTGATTATTTACGTCTATCAGGTCGTGACGAAGCACAAATTGAATTGGTTGAAAAATACGCCAAGGCGCAAGGCATGTGGCATGATGCCGATACTAAAGCGGCGACTTATTCAAGCAACTTGCAGTTAGATCTCAGTACTGTCCAACCTGCACTAGCTGGTCCTAACTTACCGCAGCAGCGTATCAATCTATCTGATATGCACGAAAAATTTGGCGAGACCTTAAAAGAGATGACTAAGGGTCGTAAAGTCGATGTCGAAGCCAAGGTGCGTTTTGACGAAGAAGGCGGTAAGCAAGAGCAGGCTAAAAAGTTAGCAGCCAAACCGAATCCGTTCTGCGCGGATGGTAGCACCTCTTGTACTATCAGAATCGAAGATAAAGAGTATAAGTTACGTGATGGTTCTGTCGTGATTGCGGCCATTACCTCTTGTACCAACACTTCAAACCCTGCCGTTATGATTGGCGCAGGCTTAGTCGCTAAAAAAGCAGCGGCTAAAGGGCTGACCGCTAAACCATGGGTTAAAACTTCTCTTGCACCAGGCTCAAAAGTTGTGACCGATTATCTTGAAAAGTCTCAGCTAATGGATGAACTTGAGAAAGTAGGTTTCTATCTGGTCGGTTATGGTTGTACTACTTGTATCGGTAACTCAGGTCCACTGTTAGATGCGATTGAAGAGGCTATCGAAGAAAGTGATTTGGTAGCCGCAGCCGTACTATCAGGTAACCGTAACTTTGAGGGTCGTATCCACTCACATGTGAAAGCGAGCTACTTGGCTTCACCGCCACTGGTTGTTGCTTATGCACTAGCAGGTACGGTCGATATTGACTTGACCACGCATCCACTAGGTCAAGACCTAGAGGGTAATGATGTCTTCTTAAAAGATATCTGGCCGACCTCGGAAGAGATCAACGAGCTGATTGCCAATAATATCGATGCTGAAATGTTCCGCAAAAACTACGGTGAAGTATTTGACGGTAGTGCAGCATGGAATGCTATTAGCTCAGCAGATAGCCAGCTGTATCCATGGAGTGAAGAATCTACTTACATTAAGAACCCACCGTTCTTTGATGATATGACCATGGAGCCAGAAGGTATCCTAGATATCGAAGGTGCGCGTATCCTAGGTTTATTCGGTGATTCAATCACTACTGACCATATCTCACCAGCCGGTAACATCGATGCCGACTCACCAGCAGGTAAGTACTTGCAAGAGCGCGGTGTAATGGAAGCTGACTTTAACAGCTATGGCTCGCGCCGTGGTAATGACGCGGTCATGACTCGTGGTACCTTTGCCAACATCCGTATCAAAAACTCAATGATGGATGGTAAAGAGGGTGGTTATACTTATTACTTCAAAGACGACAAAGCTACGCTACAAGACGGCAAAGAAATGGCTATCTATGATGCAGCCATGAAGTATAAAGAAGATAAGCGTCCGCTAGTAGTACTTGGCGGTGCAGAGTATGGTTCTGGCTCTAGCCGTGACTGGGCAGCTAAAGGTACGATTTTGCTTGGCGTAAAAGCGGTACTGACGACTTCGTTCGAGCGTATTCACCGTTCAAACTTAGTGGGTATGGGCGTGTTGCCATTGACCTTTAAAGATGGTGAGAATGCTAACACTTACAACCTTGATGGTTCAGAAGTCATTAGTATCACAGGGCTTGACAATGGCGAGAGCAAAACCGCCAAAGTCACTGCTACTCGTGCCGATGGTTCAGAAGAAGTGTTTGAAGTGAATGTCGGTCTGCAGACGCCAAAAGAGCGCGAATACGTGCGTCATGGCGGTGTATTGCACTATGTCCTACGCCAGCTCGCTACTGACAGCAAAGACGCTGCGTAATGGTTGATTAGAGTTAGTATCAGAAAAAGCCCAATCGTTATGATTGGGCTTTTTTTTGATAATTTTTTAGGGCTGTTATTTTTAAAATAAGACGCATGGTCTGTAGGGTGAGTTAGCAAAGCGTCACCCAATTTAATGACTTAAATTCTTTTACTCAACCCTTATCAGTCAAAAGCTTAATACCCAAACCAATAAACACCACGCCACTTATTTTATTCAAAATGGATTCAGTTGTTGGGTTTTCTCTCAGGCTTTTACTAAACTGTGAAGCCAATAATGCCAGACACGTGCACCATATTAGACCGGTTACAGCAAAAGTAAGTCCTAAAATTAAAAATGACAACATGCCATGAGCGTAATTAGAGTCGACGAAATGGGGAAAGAACGCTAAGAAGAACAAGGCCACTTTTGGATTGAAAACATTGGTTAATATGCCTTGTTTATATATTTGCCCATAATCTAGAGATTTGGAGTTTGCGAGTGTTTTATCTTCGTTTAATTCGTTTGCTACTGAAGCTTCAGGTTTACTGGTTATCATCTTAAAGCCTAGATAGCACAGGTAGATTGCACCTACATATTTGACTATCGTAAATGCGATTGGGGATTGAGCCAATAATAATGACAATCCTAGCGCTGCAAACAAAGTATGCACTAAAATACCAGAAGTAATACCCAACACAGAATAAAAGCCAGCCTGTCTTCCTTGTGAGACACTACGCGTGATGATGTACATGCTATCCGTGCCTGGAGTAAGGTTCAGTAAGATAGCCGCTAAGATAAACCCGAGATAGTTCTCAATACCAAACATCGCCAACCTGCCTTTTAAATATCATAAAAAAAGCGAGTATCAGCAGAACAAAATGCTCTGCTGATCCCCGCTTAATCAAAGCGTTTTATTAATAGTCTTTATCAACAGAGTCAACGTTACTATCTGAAAGAGAATCTGCTTTCATCTCTTTGCGCTGTCTGGCACTCGGTCTTTCGATCAAGATATAGAGTACGATACCGATCACAATTGCGTAAATCGTTGATTGCGCTGCAGGCATGGCCAAAGTCACCGCTACGATACCAGCAACACCGCGCTCAGCGGAGTTTTTGAGCTGTTCAATACCGACCATGATACAAATATAAGCGGTCAATAATAGCGTCAATGATAACGCGATGGGTAATACAGGCTTAAACAGCGTGACCAATGGCAGCATAAATATCGCCACCAGTCCTGTCCACCAGAATGTACCGCCGCCACTATAGATGGAGTCCATCGCCTTCCGACCTAGCGCATAGCGCTCCGCAAGCGTAGCATGAGCAGCAGTCCAGATAGGTCCAGCAAGTCCTGGCCATGGTGCAAATAGAGCATGTACACCATTACGGATACCTGTGACCACGTGGATACGAGTAATATTGGTCTCGATTTTTTCGTCAGGGCGGATACTGTCCACACGCTCGCTCAGCGCTTTACCCACCAAGATATCACCAAAGGCGATGACATAAGCAATCATTGCGGTAGGGAAGGCCAATAAGAAGACACTAATATCAGGCATACCGACGTTAAATATAAGATAGTCGGTCATCAGGCCAAAGTTCGGCTGGGTAATGCCCCATTCAATATCGGGCAGAGGATATTCACCGATAGCCCAACCAACGACCATAGCAACCAACATACCTGAGATCATACCCAGGTTAGCTAGCATTTTTGCATAGCGATTGCTCTGAATCTTATCTTTAAAAGAAACTGAAAACAGCACGTAAGCGGAGATAATCGCGCCAATGATTAGTGAGACTGGTGTAGCTTCAACACGGCCACCTACTTTGATCTCACCCATCAAGGCGGCGATACCTGCACCAATGATGATACCGGCTTTTAAGGAGTTAGGAATAAAGCTTACTAAGCGATTACCAAATCCGGTAAGACCTAACACAATGAAGATTAAAAACACCTCTAACTGGAGTACAAACATCGCTTGTACAGCTTGAGGTCCAGGCTCAAAAGCTTGCAGATATAAAAGGACGACCGGGATAGCAGGCGTAATCCAGCCCGGTACCAATGGCACACCAAGCAATGATGGCAATAGATACATTAGCCCTGCGACCACACAAAATGCCAGTGCCGCATCATATGGCATGCCCAGATATTGCTCTAACAAGGGAATCATGCCAAGGCTGACCACGAACATGAACAAACCCTGAATCATCTCAGGGATTTCCCAACGGTAATGTACAAAGGGTAGGCGTATTTTGAAGGGACCGGCAGGCCAATAAGGCTGTTCTTCACCGTGCTTACGAACGATAGCCATCGTCTTAAATCCTTTTAAGTAAGTATTTTATGGAGCTAGCTTTAATTTAAATTGGTTAGAATTTTTCTCTTAAAATAATAAAGGGTAAATAATCCCATTGAATAGTATTGACCAATTATATAGTCGATACTAAATAAAATGGATACGTTATTTAATAACGCAAAACTGGTATAAATTTTTCTGGCTTACTGTGCCTACGCCGACAGAGGCTACAAAAAATTCACCCCAGTCCCGCTGTATCTTTTTCATATTGGACTGACTATAAGTACTGTTTGGCTAAACCTTTTGAAAAAAACTCTTATTTGAAAGTTGGTTATAGATTTATTAAAAATAATTAAGCGAAATTAATAGTCAAACTGCTTTTGGATATTTTTCGAAAAATATGATACGTGGTTAAAATGATTAAAGCAATTATGCTTGTAAGGAAAAAAGCCCAGTCACAGTATATTGTGGCTGGGCTTTCTGTTTATAATTTATATCCTATAACTCATATCTATTAGTAAGATATATTAAGAATATCCGTCAGTAATAAATATCTCATAACTCACTTATTCGGCTTAACATCTTATTTAACGTTGTCACCCCAAGTTACGATAGGCTTAGTTAAACGATGATTCGATGCTGCACTTTTGGCACCAACGATACTTGCAAGGAAAGTTAAAATAGTACTGATTAACCAAAATAGACCACTATACAATGCTGCTTTACGAGCAACGTCTTCAGCTTGTTGTAAGTTTTGATCTACCGTTTGTTGCGCCTGTGCGATGTATTGCTCAGTTTTCATTTTATACTCGTTGAATGACTGTACTACTTCTGAACGTACTTCAGTAGCCTGCGCTTCAGTCAAACCTTCTTGCTGTAAGCGATTGATAAGTTCAGGGCCTTGTAGCGTTTGTTCGATAGATGCCATACGTTGTTTAGCATACTCATCAATATGACGCCATGTATCGATACTCGTGAAGTCCATATCAGCCACTTCAGTTTTAGTTTCGTTTACCAACTCATCCAATACATTGGTTGTTGCTTGGATTTGCTGATCGTTTAAGTTTTGAGTATTCTTGGCGACCAGAGCACTGATATCTTCTTTACTAATGTTTCCAGATACCGTTTGATAAACTTCTTGCGCTTTTTGTTGAACTTGTTGGACTGTACCTTCTGGTGCTGCAATCGCTGCCGTACTTGCTGCTGATGTGCCAGCTGCTGCTACACCGCCTGCTGTTTTTGCTACTGTACTAACCGTACTACCAACTGCATTACCAGCTGAGGCTAGGATGCCAGTGGCACTACTAAGAGTGAAAAACGTGGTTAGTAATACAATTAAAGCGGCAGTAAGCATACCCGTTAGAGTAGCGTCTTTTGGATCGACATCTGTACCGTCGCCGAATAAGGCTTCAGGGGCTGAGTATTTAATCGCAAAAAAACCTGCTACATAGGCACTGACTAATGCAGTGATAGCAGCATAGATACCAGCTGCGATACTGGTGCCTTTTAGATCAAAAGGGATAAATGAGCTTAAAACTAAGGCGATGGCAATCATTGCCATAACAACAATCAGTCCCATCACGAGACCTGCTAGCACACCGCGCCATGATGGGCGACGTTGGGGCGTATAGGTAGGTAACATAACAATTCCTTATCACATGTTATTTAAATGCTAGTTTGCATATTGCTGTCATTAATTCTTATACAGAGGTTTATAAATATCCTCTGATAAGTACAACGCAATCATATTAAAAAGGTAGTTATATTCATAATACAGTTAGGTAGAAAAACACTAACATTGTGTATAGAGATGTTAATCTGTGTCACCAAATCAGTTGAGCGTAAACTTGTGTGGATTTGTCGTTAATACGGTTAACTTATTGATTGTAAAGTTGAAATTTATTACTTTCGGAAAAACGAATATATAAAATGAGAGGTTTTTAGAGAGGCAGTTAAAGCTATTGGATAAAAGACAGACATAAAAAAATCCCAGTCATAATAAATTATGACTGGGATTTTTAGTGGTACGCTTATTAGTCTAATCTTATGCTTAAAAGGTGCTAAGCAAAAGTGCTAATAAGTGACGCCGAATAGTGGCGTCCCCAGGGGGATTCGAACCCCCGTTACCGCCGTGAAAGGGCGGTGTCCTAGGCCTCTAGACGATGGGGACGCATAGAGTGTTATAACCAATGGTTACAACGGTACTTCACAATATCAGATAGCTTATCTATTAATAATAGAGCAAGCATTGCCTAGGTGCTGATATCGTCCTACTAGCGAGTATTTATTATAAAATTCAGTAGTACTGAGCTTTGCTATAAATAGTATGGTGGAGCTAAACGGAGTCGAACCGTTGACCCCTTGCATGCCATGCAAGTGCTCTACCAACTGAGCTATAGCCCCTCGCTAAGAGTGTGCGTATTTTAGGTAAGAGTGGCAGTGTTGTCAACAGCTATTTTAAAAATAGTTCATAAATATGCTAAAAAATACGTTTAAAGCTGTTTTATTAGCGTTATGAGTTCAAATTAACGTGGGTTTTGCTTGATAGCTATCTCTTTTAGGGCTTTGTCGGTAAAAAACTCTTCTTCACTGCCATCAGAGAAAACGATGGCGCAACATTCAGTTGGGATATATTGACCGCCTTTTTCTCGGACAGTGCTTATGCCTTTAAAGCCTATAATCTCAGACTCGGTTAATCGCGCTGACTTATTATAATCACAGTAAGTTGTATATATCCACTTTAGGTCTTCAAAGTCTTGCCCTGTCGTAAGGGTAAGTTTTGCATCATAAAGCTCTTTTACGATCGCATCATAGTATTTCTGCGCTTCTTTTAGCGTGTTAAAGACATAATCTTTGCTTTCTATTGTGATGGTTTTGGCGGCCATATTTATTTCCAATTAACGTAATGCTGATATCAATGTAAAGAGGGGTCAGTATTAGCCTGACCCCTCTTGTAAATTAACTAGCTGTATTACTAATTAATAATATTATCAACTAACAAGTGAAAAACTATTCAGCAGCCAAAAAGTCTGGCAACTCTGCCGCTTGTTTCTCAAGCTTTTTCAGTTTCTTTTTACCCAACCCGCCTAGTACATCAACCGCATGACGCAAGCGTGTCAGGGTCATGTCAGCGCCGATAATCGCCATAGAGTTCATGACTGGCGTCGATGAGGTGCTGCCAGCGATAGCGATAAAGAACGGTGCCATAAAGTCACGCATCTTAATATCAAGATGGGCAGCAAGACCTTTGAGCGTGGCGTAGATATTTTCTTCCGACCAAGTTGGTAAGGTCTCTAACTGCCAAAGAGCCAGTTGTAGCATTTCTACAATTTGCTCAGGCGTCAATGATTTATGCGTAAAGCTCTCAGCATTAATATCAGGTAGGTTTTGGAAATAAAAGCCACTCCAATTAACCGCATCAGACAATAATTCAATACGAGGCTGAATAGCGGCGGCGATAGCGGTTAATTTATCGCTGTTACTTGCCCAGTCGAGGATTTTATTTTTGAGCTGTTCAGGCGTTAAGGCACGTAGCCATTCTGCATTTAGCCAGTTAAGCTTTTCGATATCGAAGATAGGGCCGCCAAGTGAGACGCGCTGAATATCAAAACTAGCAATCATTTCATCTAAAGTGAATTTCTCAGCGTCATTAGGCATCGAGTAGCCCATACGACCTAGATAGTTAAGCAGCGCTTCAGGTAGCACACCTGCATCACGGTAGTAAGTAATAGAAGTTGGGTTTTTACGTTTCGACAGTTTTGATTTATCTGGGTTACGCAGTAGCGGCATGTGGCAAAGTACCGGCATCTCCCAACCAAAATAGTCATAAAGCAGCTGATGCTTAGGCGCAGAGTTTAGCCACTCTTCACCGCGCATAACGTGACTGATGTCCATCAAATGGTCATCGACGACGTTAGCAAGATGGTAAGTCGGCATGCCGTCGGTTTTTAGTAATACCTGCATGTCTACTTGCGTCCAAGGAATCTCAACAGTACCGCGTAGCATATCTTCAACGTGGCAGACGCCTTCGGTCGGTACGCGCATACGAATCACATGCGGTTTGCCCTCATTGACCAATGCACTAGTTTTCTCAGGGGCCAAATGAGCACAGCGTCCATTATAGCGTGGAGTCTCGCCATTGGCCATTTGCTGAGCGCGCATGACATCTAGCTCTTCGCTAGTACAAAAACAGCGAAACGCATTGTTGCTATCTAATAGCTTCTCAGCATGTTCTTTATAAATGTCACTACGCTCACTTTGACGATAAGGGGCATGCGGGCCACCGATGTCTGGACCCTCGCTCCAATCCAGACCGACCCAGCGCAGTGCGTCCAAAATCATTTGTTCAGATTGTTCAGTTGAGCGGGTTTGATCAGTGTCTTCGATACGTAAAATAAATTCGCCGCCATGAGCTTTAGCAAAGGCTAAGTTAAATAGCGCGATATAAGCGGTCCCTACGTGAGGAAAACCAGTAGGCGATGGGGCAATACGGGTACGAACAGGGCGTTTGCCGCGAGGAGCAGTAGTGGTTTGAGTCGACGTTTGCATGATAGAGGTCTCAGAATATAGTTATTAATGAAAATGGCAGCAAAAAATAGCAATGATAAATGTAAATGAAAGATTTACATGAAAAATACGAATGAAACAATAGACGTTAAACTAGAAAAATAGCGTAAAATATAGCGCTAGTATAACAGAGAGATGTGATATTTTTAATGAAAAGGCCTTCTAGTGCTTGACTACAGATATATCCTTGCGATAATAACGCTAGGTAAGTCATAACTTGTTTATTTTCATCTAATTACTGGCCTTATTGGTCGTCATCTATTGAGTTGTTTGTGTCACTATCAAAACCTAAGTCAAAAACTAAGCCAAAATCTAAACCAGATTCTAAAGCCAACCCTTCTTCTACCGCTGATATCGAGTCAGTGGTGAGCCCGTCTTCTATGGAAAATATTTCTGCTCAAGATGCCACTGAGCAAGTGGATCAAACTATTGATCAACAGCCTAGTCAAGGCGATATTACGTCTGACGAATTGAATTTTGTACATGATGCAGTGCTATTGCAAGAGGCGGTCGCAGCGGTATTAGGTGTCAAATCACTACCTAATAGAGCAGAAGGTGAAGCTGGCTTACAGGCGAATGGCATCTATGTTGACGCAACCTTTGGGCGCGGTGGGCATAGCCGGCTATTATTAAGTCAGCTTGCCGATGATGCACAGCTGATTGTCTTTGATAAAGACCCAACCGCTATTAGCGTTGCCCAAGAGCTGGCAGGTGCAGATAGCCGCGTGCATGTGATTCATGATAGCTTTGCTACCTTGACGGACAGTCTAGCTGCAATGGGCATCACTCAAGTCGACGGTCTTATGGCAGATTTAGGCATCTCATCACCACAGATTGATGATGGCAGTCGTGGTTTTAGCTTTATGCGTGATGGCGCTGTCGATATGCGAATGGATACTAGCCGCGGGCAGTCAGTGGCTGAATGGCTTGAACAGGTTGATGATGAAACCTTAGCTAACGTGCTTTATGGATTTGGCGAAGAGCGCCACAGTCGCCGTATCGCCCGTGCTATCAAGCAGATGGACAGCTACAAGTCGACGCTTGAGCTAGCAGAAGTCATTAAAGTTGCTCATCCCAATTGGCAACGCGGTAAGCATCCTGCCACGCAAAGTTTTCAGGCCATGCGTATTTTTATCAATAATGAGCTTGGCGATGTTGATGACTTTTTAGAACAAAGTATTCCGATTTTAAAATCAGGCGGACAGTTGGCAGTCATCAGTTTTCACTCATTAGAAGATCGCCGTATCAAACAGTTTTTGCAGCGTCATAGTAAAGGGCAGTATCCGGAAGACGAAAAGTTGCCGATGCCGCCCAATCGTCCGCGCTATTTTAGTAAACCTAAACGTGTCGGTCCAAGCAAAGAGGAAGTAAGTCATAACCCACGCTCGCGCAGTGCATGGTTACGGATGGCGACTCGTACCGATACCGATTATTATATGCGGTAGAACAGTAAAGTATATATGACAGGCATCTAGTCGCTGTTCCTTATATCAAATATGAATAAATGTCTTAATAAATACGCTACTGTTAAAGAGCTGTAAATATTATCTGCTAGGCTCAGCAGTTAACTTTTTATTTGGTTGTTTTTTAGCCAGTTAATGAGTGTGTTTGGTTTTATATTTTATTGATGGTGCTGATGAATTGTTTGTAATTCTAAAACAATTAGCGCTTTTACACTTTAAGTTCACTTTTTGAGATCGTCATGGCAATATCTGACAAACCTGCAAACCGCCGCGCCGCTATGTCTAATACTACCGATGTCGGCGAACTATTCGCGCGTCGATTTAATGTCGTCAGTATTTATGTGGTCGTATTATTGCTATTAGCAGGTGCTATCGTGTGGAGCGGTATCAAAACAGCCGAAGACGTTCAGCAATATCATCAGGATTATAGAACCTTGCAAGATATGAAAAAACAAGAGCGTAAGCTACAAGTTGAACACCAACGCCTATTAATCGAGCAGCAAACCTTCAGTGCGACTCCGCAAATTGCCAGCCGAGCTGTCGCCGAGCTAGGTATGTATTCACCAACGCTTAAAGATAAACTGATTATCCAGCCAGGGGTTGCTAACGCATTGGTACCAGTGGTGACTAATGACTCAGATGAGGATGATTCGTACGCCAACGGACCACGAGCTTCTACGGATTTGTCTCCTGATGTTCCGGTAGTGGAGGCAGGACAATGAGTGATAAAAAATCAACAGATAATGGAAAAAGCTCAGCGAAAAATACCAGCAAAAAGTCAGCTAGCGGTAAGGTTATAAAGCCCTTACGTCGTGCTAGCGCTGCCAAATCAGATAGCAAAACTACAAATAACAAGTCCGCAAATAATAAGTCTGCAAAAGCGGATGATCGCGCTGGCAAACTATTCGGTCGCCTAAAAAAGAATGAAACTCAAGGCGCTTATACCAGTGTTAAAAACCGTAAGAAAATTATTTTTAGTAAAGCCTCTGGTGCTTCATCGCGTGGTGGTTTTGAGAATGATAAAAACCGTTTTCGTACTATCTGGGGAATTGCGCTGGTTGTATTAGGTTTGCTCATAGCACGCGCCTATTATCTGCAAGTAGCTAACGCGCAATTTTATCAAGATAAAGGTAATGAGCTTATTACTAGTGTGCGCACTCAAAAATCCTATCGCGGTATGATTACCGATCGCAACAAGCTACCCCTCGCAGTCAGCGCACCGCTTGCAACAGTATCGTTTAGCCCGCATGATTATGCGCGCGAATATTACGAGCTCAATCGCGTCAAAATTGCCAATCCTGAAAGTCCGCAGCTACAAGCACGTATGCAAAAGCGCTTAGACAATATGGATCTGACTCGCTTAGCTGCCGCTGCTAACATTCCAGTCAGTGAGTTAGAAAAAGTGGTCGCTATTGACGACAGTATCGACGTCACAGATGAAGAAGCGGTAAAAGCTGCTTTACCATCGGGAGCGGGCTCACATTATTTGCCGTTACTTAATAAGGTCACACCTGAGATTGCCCAAAGTGTTAGCTCGCTTGATTTTCCTGGGGTTTATGAAAAGAATTTCTTTCAGCGCTATTATCCGCAGCCACAACCCAATTCGCAATTATTAGGCTTTATGGGACAAAATTCTAGCGATCCTGAAGGTGGTTATGAAGGTCGTGCAGGTATTGAGCGCCAATATGAAAAAACCCTAGCAGGTGACGATGGCAAGGTGTTGGTATTAAAAGATGCTAAGCAAAACAGCCTAAGAGAAATTAAGCAGATTGAACCGGAAGTTGCAGGGCAAGATGTGGCGTTGACTATTGATTCGCGTTTGCAGTATTTGCTCTATAAAGAGCTGGAAAAAGCAGGGCGCTTGCAGCAAGCACGTTGGTCAACGGGTATGGTCGTTGATGTTCAAACAGGCGAGGTACTAGCGTTATCGACATGGCCATCGTTTAACTCTAATAATCTTAATGAGATGACCGGCGAAAACCAGCGTAACCGCGCGTTACTTGACGTTTTTGAGCCAGGTTCGGTGATGAAGCCCTTTACCGTCGCTGCAGCTTTAGACTCTGGTAAATATACTGCTAATTCTCTAATTGATACCAACCCGGGCTCTATTCGCGTCCGTGGCTATACGATTCGTGACCATAATAATCTAGGAAGGATTAATATGGCCACGCTACTACAGAAATCTAGTAACGTTGCCTCGACTAAAATTGCCCTGTCTCTACCGCCTGATGCCATTACCAATATGCAAAAGCAATTTGGCTTTGGGTCAAAAACCCCATTAGATTTCCCTGGTGAAGGCAGTGGCTTGGTTGTTACACCAAAAGAGAAAGAAACTGCTCGCCGCGCGACTGTCAGTTATGGCTATGGTTTACAAGTAACACTGGCACAGGTAGCGCAAGCTTATGCAGCATTGGCAGCAGGTGGGGTTATGCATCCATTAACGTTAACCAAGACTGACAAGCCGTTACCAAGTAAGCGTATTATGGAGCATGAGCAGGCGATGTCGATCGTCAAGATGCTTGAGGCAGTTACGGAGCCGGGCGGTACAGCAAAAGCAGCGGCCATTGATGGCTACCGCGTAGCTGGTAAAACAGGTACTTCGCGCCGGATTAACCCAGATGGCGGTTACTATACTGACCAATATCGCAACGTCTTTGCTGGTATGGCGCCTGCATCCAATCCGAAACTCGTGGGCGTGATGCTCATCGAAGACCCACGTGGTCAGATTTATGCAGGTTTAACAGTAGCGCCAGTTTTTCATAATGTTATGAGAGAGGCTTTACGCTTGTATAATGTGCCTTTAGATAAGCCTTTACAGACTGAGTAACTGTACATGACAGGAATCAAATGACTGATATCAAAATTTAGGTATTGTTTTTATAAATTATCAACAATACCTGCAGTTTTGAAATCGCTATTTGTCACTGTTCAACACGCCTTAATCTTTCAATTTTCTTAATCGTCTAGGATTTGCCCATGACCACATCATCACACGACGCTGTTACGTTGCAACAACTTATAGATAGCAGTAGTAGTGACGAGTTAGGGCGACAATTATCAAAGATGGTGCAAAATGCAGATAATCCAGACGCGATTGCCAATACGGTTTTTCAAGATTTACGTCTAGATAGTCGACATGTCGCTAGTGATGACGTATTTATCTTGTTAAAGAGTCAGACGCAACAAGGTCAAGACTATCAAAAAATCCGCGACTATCTGTCGCAAGCTGCCAAGTGCGCTGCTTTTATCTTATCGGAAATTAATCTATTAGATTTATTCGACAATACCAATGTACTGCCATGCCCCATTCTGTACGTACCAAATATCCGTGATTTTTTAGGTGGTTTAGTGCAAGCACGCCTGCAATATCAGCAGCTAGTAGCATTGCCAACTGTCGTCGCGGTGACAGGCACTAATGGTAAGACGACTATTAGCCAATTAGTAGCGCAGTTAGGACAGCTGGCTGGTATGAACAGCGCGGTCATGGGAACGGCAGGTAATGGCAAGCTTGGTGCACTGACACAAGCCAGCCATACCACTGGTGATTCCTTAGTGGTTCAGCAGTTTTTATATCAAATGGGTGAGCAAAATGCTGATCTACTGGTGCTTGAGGCTAGCTCGCATGGACTTGACCAGCAGCGCTTGCAAGGCGTACCAGTAAAAGTCGCCATTTATACTAATTTGAGCCGCGATCACTTAGATTATCATGCAGATATGGCAGAATATGTCGCTGCCAAAGCCAAGCTATTTGATAAAACTCACTTCCCAACCTTGACGCACGCTATCATTAATATCGATGATGAGTATGCGAAGGTAATGATCGACACCGCACAAGCTAGTGGTCTGATCGTATGGACCTACAGTTTGCAAACTAAAGCTAATAGCAATGCTAATTTTATCGCCACTGACATTGAGCCGAGCCTACAAGGTGTGAAAATCGCTCTACGCAGTGCACTGGACGATAGCCAATCTACTAATATCAATATTGTTAGCCCTTTATTAGGACGTTTTAATGTTGCCAATTTACTAGCGGCGATTGCAGCAGCGGTCGCATTAGGTATCAGTCTTGAGCGTGTTGCCAGCTTAGTGCCACAGCTACAAGGCGCAATCGGACGTATGCAGCGAGTACCGTCAAATGATGGCTGCTTTATTGTGGATTATGCGCATACGCCTGATGCTTTGACGCAAGTGCTAGATAGCCTAAGAACGCATTGCCGTGGACAACTATGGGCAGTGTTTGGTTGCGGTGGTGACCGCGATGCTGGCAAGCGCCCACTGATGGCACAGGCAGGATTGTCGGGTGCTGATCAAGTGATATTAACTGCAGATAATCCGCGCACTGAAGATCCTAATATAATTTTGCAAGACATGCAGGTCGGCATGAGTCCAGAACAATATCAGCGTACTCATATCGAACCTGCCCGCCAACAAGCAATTGAGTATGCAGTGAGTCATGCCAATGACGATGATATTGTCGTTATCGCTGGGAAAGGCCATGAGACTTATCAGGAGATTAACGGTGTCCGTCATGATTTTGATGACAGCGTTATCTTGCAGCAGGCATTACAGCAAGCCGGACGCATCTAGATAATTAATTCCTCATACGGCTAAATATAGCCACATGAAAAAACAACAGATAGATAAAAAATAACGAAATAAAGTCGTCACCATACAAGGCAATCACTATGACAGCTGGCAACAATAACACCATTCAGTCGCAAGGACTTTATGTCTGGCAAGCAGATAACTTGCTGGCAGCTACCGCGGCACTTGGCAGTCACTGGCAGGTAGCACAGATAGAGCAGGCAGGGCAATCAGGCACAGAGATTGGAGTCAACAGCAATCGCATTACCACTGATACACGTACCATCAAAACAGGTGATATATTTTTAGCATTAAGTGGCGACAACTTTGACGGGCACGATTATATCAATGTCGCTGCCGCTCAAGGTGCTGTCGCAGCAATTGTATCGCGCCCGATTTCTACTAGTATTCCGCAGTTAGTGGTTAGTGATGCGCGCTTGGCATTGGGGCAGCTTGCCGCATATAGACGCAATCAGCATCAAAACCTTACAGTCATTGCTATCACTGGCTCTAGTGGTAAGACTACTTGTAAAGAGATGCTAGGTAGTATCTTTGGTCGTTTGGCACCGACACTCATTACTCGTGGCAACCTAAATAATGATTTGGGTGTGCCGATGATGCTTCTTGAGCTATCTGATCATCATCGTTATGCAATCTTAGAGCTAGGCGCCAACCACATTGGTGAGATTGCTTATACGACTGAGATTGTCCGTCCTGATGTGGCGTGTATCTTAAATATTGGTACGGCACATTTAGGTGAATTTGGCAGCCGTGAAGGTATATGTCAGACCAAAGCTGAAATTTATCATACTTTAAGTGATGCACAATTTGCTATTGTCCCTGATAAAGATGACTTTACCAACCAACTGCGCCGTATTGCTGAAAAGCATACCTCACATGTGATTGGTTTTGGCAATACTGACGTGAGCGCCAGCCATTTAGACGTAGAGCCTGAACGCAGTGAATTTAAGCTGCATATTGGCAATAGTGTTCATGATATTAATCTGCCACTTGCCGGCGAGCATAATGTCAATAATGCCTTAGCCGCCGCTGCTTGTGCCTATGCGTTAAATATCGACATCAGCGATATCGTTGTCGGACTAGAAAATGCTCGCCCAGCAAAGGGTCGTTTAAATAGTCAGCTGCTCGGTATGCACAGGCTTATCGATGATACTTATAATGCCAATCCACACTCCGTACGTGCCGCAGCAAAAGTATTGGCGGCGCAAACTGGTACGCAAGTTATGGTATTGGGTGATATTGCTGAGCTAGGCGATGCTGCTGTCAGTGAACATCAAAGCCTTGGCCGTACTATCGGTGCGACAGGTATCGATGTACTGCTGTGCGTAGGCGAATATGCTGCGTATAGCGTTGCTGGTGCGGAAGAAGTTAGTGCGATTAATGCACATGCTTTTGATGATAAAGAAAGTCTACTGCAGTACTTGCAGCAGTTTTTGCAAGCGCAGCAAGCGCAACCTTGTACTGTATTGTTCAAGGGTTCTCGTTCCATGGAAATGGAAACACTTATTGATGCGCTAGTCGAGGAGTAGGCGGTGTTAGTTTGGTTGTTTGAATGGCTTGGTCAGTTTTACACACCGTTTTTTGCGGTTTCTTCGTTGACGCTGCGGGCGCTACTTGCGGTCATTACCGCACTTAGTTTTAGCTTGTTTTTTGGTGGGCGGGTCATCCGTCACCTGCGCTCACTCAAGTATGGTCAAGCGGTCCGTGACGATGGGCCGCAGTCACATTTGATTAAGACCGGTACGCCAACGATGGGCGGGGTATTAATTCTGACCTCTATCGGGGTAGCGACATTACTGTGGGCGCGACTGAGTAATCCTTATATTTGGATTCTGCTCATTGTGATGATTATCTTTGGCGCTGTCGGTTGGGCAGATGATTGGCTAAAAATTAAATATAAAAACCCTCAAGGCCTTATTGCTCGCAAAAAGTATTTTTGGTTGTCGATTGGTGCGTTGTTCGTAGGGGCTTCACTCTACTATATTGCGACGCTACAGCCCGATATGGCAATGACGCGTGAGATGCAGGATTTATTGATTCCTATCTTCAAAAACTTAACGATTCCATTCTCTGCGATTCCATTTGGCATCGGTTTTATTATCTTTACCTATTTTGTCATTAATGGTGCTTCTAATGCGGTCAATTTAACTGACGGCTTGGACGGCTTGGCTATCTTACCGATAGTGCTAGTGGCAGCAGGTTTGGGTGCGATGGCATACGTATCAGGTGACGTTAGATTTTCGGCATACTTGCACGTTCCTTATATCGCCTATAACTCTGAAGTTATTATCGTCTGCGGCGCAATGATTGGTGCTGGTCTTGGATTTTTATGGTTTAACGCTCATCCAGCACAAGTTTTTATGGGTGACGTAGGCGCACTGGCACTTGGCGCGATGCTAGGTACGATTGCAGTAATGACGCGACAAGAGATTGCTTTTGCCATTATGGGTGGTCTATTCGTTGCCGAAGCACTGTCAGTTATGATTCAAGTGGGTTCATATAAGCTACGTAAGAAGCGGGTGTTTCGTATGGCACCACTGCATCATCACTTTGAAGAAATCGGTTGGAAAGAGACTCAAGTGGTCGTCCGTTTTTGGATTATTGCTATCGTCTTAGTGGTATTAGGTTTAATGACCTTGAAGTTACGTTAGCTTTAAACCTTGATTAGCTTAATAAAAAGCCATCTCCGATATATCGAGATGGCTTTTTTGTCATTTAATGATGGTTAATGTCGTCCGTTGTGGCTTAATTTTGCTAATATGCTCATCAAATATATCTGAACTTGAGATGCCTGTGTCCTTATTTACTTGTCCTATTTGTCATTCGCCATTGCAGCCTGCTAAAGATACGTGGCGCTGTGATGGTAGCCTGCACCCCAAGCAAACCTCGCATCCATTTGACATGGCAAGACAAGGTTATGTCAACCTGTTACCAGTCCAACAAAAAAAATCCAAAGCACCTGGTGACAGTCAGCAATCTATTGATGCTCGTCAGCGATTTTTGGACGCAGGATACTATGAGCCTCTGCAAGCATTAATCTGTCAGCAACTGACGCAGTTGTTGGGACAAGGCAAAACAGCAGCTGAGCCTAGTAAAAAACCAGTACGCTGGCTAGATATCGGTTGCGGAGAAGGCTATTACACGCAGGCAATGGCGCAAACTGGTATGGATACTCTAATTGCTGCTGATATTAGTAAGCCTGCGCTCGCCAGCCTTGCTAAAGTCAGTAAAGCGGCTAGTTGCCTTTGGTATCAACAAGATATGGCAAATAAAAAGATAGAAGCTGAAAATACAAAAACCAAAACTGCTGCTATTTATCCGCTAGTGACCAGCGCCGCACACTTGCCATTACGCGCCCATAGCATAACGGGTATCAGCAGTATATTTAGCCCCATATTGCCAGAAGCATTTGCAACAGTCTTAAAAGATGATGGTTATTTGTTGATTGCCAAGCCTGATATAGGGCATTTGGCTAGTATACGTGAGGCATTATTTGACAGCGTCCGTGAGCATGATTCTGATAAATTCTTACCTACTTTAGCGCCTTATTTTGAGCTTGTAGACACGCATAATATTAGTACATCACTAAGCTTATCGGCAGGTGCATTAGCAGACCTTTTGACTATGACGCCTTATGCTTATCGCGCTCGTGCTGAGAATCGTCAAGCTTTGCTAGCCAGTGCTGAGACCGCACCATTTATGACTGAAGCAAAATTTGTAGTATATGTTTTAAAAAAACTCACCACTTAAAAATAAAGTTAATAACTTTATATCGTCAGTCCTAAATAAAAGAAGTACAAATATTATAACCTGCGACTGGTATAAATTTTTCTTGCTTGCTGTGCCTACGTAGACAAAGGCTGCGCAAAATCTCTCCCAGTCGCACTGTATTTATTTTATAGTGGATTGACTATAGTATAGGTCCCATTGTGGCAACGACATTATTCCAAATCCGATAAGGTAGCGGCCAGTCCTTTACTTGTTCGAGCTTTACCTCATCGGAGTCTGCGATATACTGATATTGGCGTTCGATAATGTCAGCAGTCAAAGCCTTATCGCTAAACACAATATTGTTTTCATAGTTCAAATCAAAGCTACGCAAATCTAAGTTGGTCGAGCCAATCAAACTGATTTCCCCATCAATGGTCAAAGTCTTGGCATGCAACAAACCTGGTCTATATTCATAGATTTTTACCCCTGCTTGCAGCAATTGCCAATAGTAGCTGCGACTGGTCGCTGCTACTACCAACGAATCATTATTCTTTGGGAAAATCATCGTGACTTCTACGCCGCGATAAGCAGTGGCACATAAGATACTGACCAGCGAATAATCTGGTACAAAGTAAGGGGTTGAGATAGTTAAAGTGTTCTGGGCTTGGCTGATAAGAGCACCCAAAAACTGCGGGCTCGATCCATGCCGTTGGGTCGGGCCATCCGCGAAAACTTGGGCAGCAAAGCCTTGGTGTTTTGAATTTTTCTGACATTGCGTATTAGATTCAGTATGAGACTCGGTATAATAAGGAAAGCTATCAAGCGGTGTATCTGGATTTTCAGTCAGCCAATCGCTAGCAAAGAGCATTTGATTTTGTGCGACTACTGGCCCCTCAACCCGCAGCATAATGTCCACCCATGGCGCAAATTTTGGTTTTACTCGAAACTCAGGGTCTGCGCAGTTGCGACTACCAGAGTAGCCAATTTTACCGTCAATAACAGTGATTTTGCGGTGATTACGCAGATCAATACGGCTCAGTAAGAGTACTTTTATTATATTGTTAATCGGTAGCGCAACACTGAGCTGTACGCCTGCGTCTTTCATCTCTTGCCATACCTTCGAGCCAACCATCTTGCGTGAGCCCATTCCATCGACCATCGCGCGGCAAGTGACACCGCGCTTAGCTGCACGTATCAACGCTTGTGCAGTATCGATACCCATGCCATCGATTAACCAAATATAGTACAGCACATGAATATGATCGGTTGCCGCATCAAAATCTGCAATCATACGCTTACGTGTAGCTGCTGCATCTGCCATCAGCTCAGCACGATTACCCAATGTAGTATGAAAACCAGTCACATTAGCTGAGTAAGCGAAAGCAGCGTGATACTCTGGTTTGACAGCCTCTATTAATGAGGTGTCATTGCCGAGCACTTCAGGGTTGCTACTGTGTAGCCGATCGATAATTTGCTCGTATTTACGTGTAAATTCGCGTCCCAAATGAATTTCGCCAAACATCCAATAGATGACCACGCCAATATACGGCAGCACAAATAAAACGACTAACCAAGCGAGCCGTGCCGATGAAGTTAATTCATGACGCGCCAGCACTCGTAAGGATATAAGCAGTAATAATATAAAGTGAATGGTGAGCAAGATATCCAATACCATAGCGCGGTCCGTTATTTTTTATTGTTATTCATATTGATTGGTTTTTATTACTATTGATTAATAGTGCTCAAGGATTATAACGTACTCTGTATTGAAATGCTTTTTACTCAGTAGTGGTATGTTCAACAAAAAAAGCGCACCAGAGTTAACGGGTACGCTTTTTATTAGGCTTATATAGGTAATATAAAAAGGCGCTAACCTTACTGATTCATATGTCCATCTTTATTCATCATATGCCCGTCTTTATTCATCATATGACTGTCTTGATTCATCATTTGCCCGTCCTTCTGCATATGTTGAGAGCGCATTTGTGTGAGCTTTTGACGCTGCTCTGGGGTCAGTATTTGCATCATAGCATTGTGGTTCTGCATATGATTACCACTGTTATTTTGTCTCATAGCTTGCATTTGAGCTCGTTGATCAGCAGTCAAATTGAGCTCTGACATCATATTTTGCATCTGGGCCTGCATTTGTCCTTGGTTATGATGCTGCATAGCAGGTGCTGACGTAGCATCTTTAGCTTCTCCAATGTTGGCGCAGGCAGTGATTGCAAATAGGCTAGAGACAGCTACTATTGAACTTAGTAATAATTTTTTCATAATGTTATCCTTTTTTCGTTTATCAATTTTATTTCGAAAATGTTTTAGATATAAAAGATTATTATTCCGACATCTTAATGTTGTATTGGGCTTTGGTTACTAGAGTAGAGTGTCCAATATCTACATACCCATCATAAACGTTAGATAAGTGGTAAGTGTTTTTGAGGTATTAAGAAAGGTAACGATTGCCACTTAATTGTATATTATTAAGCATTCTAGGGCATGTCCTCAATCTGAACGAATAAACCTCTAATGGGCTAAAAATGGCTATATTTCCGTCAATCTTTGAAAATTTCTAGAAAATATGTTCATATTCTCTGCAGAATTTCCTTTGATTGACAAAAATCTATCTCATTTTGATCACCATTATCAAAATGAGGACACGCCCCAGTAAATCCATGTCAATAGAGTGGATTTTTTAATTCTATCATATTAGGCAATAGAGCTGGAAAAGGCGTTCATTAAAGTTAACCATTATTAAATCTGTCATCTTCAAAAAAAATTAAATATCATTTAATTCAAACAAAACCGATTAGAAAACTGTCTAGCAATTATCCCCAAATTATGCCAAATTGCAGCTTCTTAATTGTTCGCTGCTATCTTCGTATGATTCTTATGGATAGATATCAATAGTATTCGCAATAAGCCGAGGGGCTGAATAAAGAAAAATCATCGTTCATTTGCAGTGATATAGAGGTTCTTACTCTTTATTTTAATGACAGTGACAATATTAAAACTAACGCTAACGCTACAAACCAACACTATTAGACAGTATTAGGAATCGACACATGGAAGGTTTAGTCAATACAATAAACGGAGTCATTTGGAGCTCTGCGCTAATCTACTTGTGCTTGGGAGCAGGTCTGTTTTTTTCCATAGTGACACGCTTTGCACAAGTGCGTCTTTTTGGCGAAATGATACGTCTCATATTCAAGGGCAAGGCCAGCCGCGATGGCATCTCCTCCTTTCAGGCATTGACTCTATCTTTAGCTGGACGCGTAGGGATGGGCAACATAGCTGGAGTAGCAGCTGCTATTGGTTTTGGCGGACCGGGAGCGGTGTTCTGGATGTGGGTGGTCGGTTTCTTAGGCGCCACTACTGCCTATATTGAAGCGACTCTAGCGCAGATATATAAAGAAAAAGACGCGACCACTGGTGAGTATCGCGGGGGACCAGCCTACTATTTTGAAAAAGCGCTCGGTCAGCGTTGGTACGGTATCGTTTTTGCGATTACTGCTATTATAGCTCTCAGTATATTTTTACCCGGTATTCAAACCAATGGTGTGGTCAATGCCGTCACCCAAGTAATGGGCGAAGGCACCAATCTAAATATTTTGGGCGCAAATGTGAGTGGCATGCGTCTAGGTGCGATAGCTCTTATCCTAGTCGTTTTCGGTATTATCATCTTTGGTGGTATCAAGCGCATTGCAACTTTTACTGAAATTGTAGTGCCATTTATGGCAATCGGCTATATCGTTTTGGCTTTGATAATCATGCTCATCAATTTTGAGATGGTTCCACAAGTATTTGGCTTAATCGTTAGTGACGCTTTTACTGCCCAAGCGGGGCTAGGAGCAGCTATCGGTTGGGGTGTCAAACGTGGTGTTTACTCTAGTGAAGCTGGTCAAGGTACGACACCTCATGCTGCTGCTGCTGCTGAAGTTGATCATCCCGCACAGCAAGGATTGGTACAGTCATTTTCTGTCTATATCGATACGCTATTGGTTTGTTCTGCAACTGCCTTTATGATTTTGACAATGGGAACCTATAACATTCAAGGAACCTTGCCTGAAGGACAGTATCTAGTACAAAACGTAATAGCTGGTACTGAAATTAACTCTCCTGCTTTTACTCAGATGGCAATGGAATCAGTCTACGGTACTTTTGGTAATATTTTTATCGCGGTTGCCGTATTCTTTTTTGCCTTTACCACTATCTTAGCCAACTACTACATTGCTGAAGTCAACGTGGCCTATTTAACACGCTCTATTAGTCCTAAAGCCAATAGAATAGGATTATTTCTCGTTAAAATATTGACGATGGCAATGATTGCCTATGGTGGTCTTAATTCAGCAGGTTATATTTGGGCTGTTGGTGATATTGGGGTGGGTCTAATTGCGTGGTTAAACATCGTCGGAATTCTGCTTATTTTCTTTATGGCGCGTCCTGCACTAAAGGCTCTCAAAGATTACGAGATGCAGCGCAAAGCGGGAGTCACTCGCTATACTTTTGATCCTACTAAACTGGGTATCAAAAATGCCCTATATTGGGAGAAGCGTCATCTAAAAGAGCAACCATCTCCCAAGGAAGCGCTAATACGTAAAGAGTCCTAATAATGTATTGGTAATCAACGCTATCAGCTATTAGCGGTTGAAAGCACCTGCATAAAAATAAGCTTAAAGTAAGATAAGAGGCGGTTGTGATTTTCGCTTGCCTCTTTATCTTATTGTTCTTAACTAAGCGTTTATTGCTTTTAACTTAGCCTCTACTGCAATCCATCTGCAGCTGTTTTATCCGAGTTTGTATTTTCGACAGAATCGGTTGCTGTTTTATCAATACCTGCATCATTTGAAGACTCTGGCATGTCTTGTGTTATGGTTGTCCCCTCAGAATTATTGTCTTCAGCAACACTTTCGACTTGATCTACGGCGACGACTTCACCTGAATCTACGTCAGCTTCTTCTATTTCATTACTACAAGCACTAACACCTATAAGAGCAACGATAAGTGCTGTCCATAGTGCAGTTCGAAGTGAGCTATTCGATTTTAATAGTATTTTTTTCATTTTATTATCCTTAACAAGATTGCCATAAAGGTGTGGTAAGGTTTTTTATTAATCTGAAAATGAAATGGCACAGAGTTAATTTATTAATATAGCATTAACCAAGTTATTACTTCTCAGAGCTTATTTTATGCTCCTTCTCAATAATATTTTATACAGTGATTGCGAGCAAGTTTAAAAATAAGAAAGTCACAAAATCTAACATTCTGTAAACATGAATCGAGATTTCAAAGTGTATGCTTATAATAAACAATGATTGTTCATTAATAAGGGTATAACTATGAGTAATAATTTAGTAGGTAGTGATTTGACTCGTGCAATGTTGAGTCGCGGTGACAAGCAAGTCTGGTGTGCTGTAAGTAATGATAGCGATGAACAAGCTATCACGACTATTAACAATGCTAACTATAGCGGTATACATCGTATTGTTTCCTTCAACAGTGAATATCTCATTTGCAGTGAAGGGAACTTATGGGTTTGTGCTGTCCCTGTCAAAAGGATTGAGATGCGTCAAAGCGAAGTAAAAATATAAGTAAAGGATATTTTTTTGTCTTACATATATTTTTTGAGCAACCGTTCAACATGAAAAAAGCGCCATCTATATAATAAGTAATAGCTAAAAAAAACAATAACTTATAGAATTCTGATTCATTAAATCTGGTTTATTATCACGATTAGATAGTGACAGTATAGAAACATTTCAGATGGACTCAAAGAGTTGAGTTTATCGAGATATCAAACTATGAGATGTTTTTCGCATTCTAACAGTAGGCCATGAACAGGAGGGATCAGGATGTATCAAGAATTAACTGGTAGTGAGTTAACGCGTGCGATGTTAAATCGTGGTGATAAGCAAATATGGTGTGCTGTAGGCGATGATAGCGATGAGGAAGCTATGTCTGATCAAGTGAATAACGATTTTACGGCTCGCATCGTATCTTTTGATAATGGCAATTTCTTATGTACAGCAGGTATGGCATGGTCGTTTGCTGTACCTATCAAAATAGTTCCGTTGATGCGAGATGAGGTAGGACTCTAAATTTCTCTCATGGCTTTATTAACCAGTCAGAGATTGACGGTTAATAAGTTTACACAAGATAGCAGGGCCAATAAGAGAAATTAAGTGGTTGCACAGCGACGTATGACTCTAGCCTAAAATTGTGATAGTTTTTTCTGTATTGAATCGATGACATCCAGTTGAATTCTATCATAATCACCAATCCAAACCTCCTCTCCCTCTTCAGTCACTTCTTTTAAAGACCTAAAACGATTAATTAGATCTCGTTGAAAATTACTCAATGAAGTGTGTATCAGTGATACCTCATGATCAGTGAGTGATATACCATGCACTCTTTTTTGCATTTCCATATATCCCTTTTTTTATCGTTAATATCCATATAAAAGAATATACACGATAAGAACATATATATGCAAACTATAGTTCGTGAATAATCTGATTTTTGATAAAATTTATGACTGCTGTTGTGGGTATTTTATTACATAAACACTATACTTGATACCTTTAAGTAAAGGATAGTTGTTACTTCTATAAAAAATTTTTACTAAAGATTTACTCAAATATTGATTGGATAATAGTCAGGTAATAATAGCTACCAATATGGTTGAATTTGATCGTATAGAGCTTACCTAATAAGGTATTTTTTGACAAAAATATCAATAAATCAATATGATGGAAAGAAGAGAGAAGCTCTTAAAAATAGCGAAAATAATAAATGACAATGGATTTTTGAGGATAATTTCTAGACAAGTTGTTTTCTAAATAATAAACAAGTTAGCCTCTAAATAACTCGCTTTCAAAATAGCAAAAAAAGTGAGCAAAGCTAGGATAAACGATGAGTGAGTTCAGAGAGCAAGGAATGTCTTGCGACAAGACTAGATGGTTTGTTCCTTTTGTTTGCCTGTTAGCTGGAGGTGCGCTAATAGGAGTGTCTACTAATCTGGCAAAATATGCAGGCGAAATAGACTTAACCCCGCTGGCTTT
This sequence comes from Psychrobacter sp. S1-30-MNA-CIBAN-0213, assembly GCF_040309845.1. Taxonomy (NCBI): domain Bacteria; kingdom Pseudomonadati; phylum Pseudomonadota; class Gammaproteobacteria; order Moraxellales; family Moraxellaceae; genus Psychrobacter; species Psychrobacter sp. S1-30-MNA-CIBAN-0213. The sequence goes on from NZ_JBEOPE010000013.1 coordinate 81,722, forward strand.
TCTTTTTTGGTCGATTACAGGGGCGTCTATTATCCTGTTAGTTATCGCGCTCTTACGAAATGAGCTGCCACCTCTAAATAAACGCAGCTTTGAATACTATTTAGTAGCGGCACTGGTAAGCGTTGCAGGCTCCAATTTAATATTCTTCTCAGCTATTCCTCAAGTCGGTGCAGGATTCGTTGCACTGATTATCGCTTTGCCACCGCTTCTCACTTATCTTGGCGCCCTAGCACTACGAATGGAACGCTTCAGTGCACTTCGCGCTTTTGGTGTAGCAGCAGCACTGGCAGGTGTAGGTGTGTTGGCAGCACACAAGTTCTCTGCACCAAATACCAGTGTATTTTGGGTCTTACTTGCGCTTTGCGGGCCTGTTTTACTAGCGATTGGCAATCTATACCGTACATTACGTTGGCCGGATAACGCCTCTCCCATCGCGCTGGCACCAGGTATGTTGATCGCAGCTGCAGTGCTACTTGGTATCGTTAGCATATTACCAAACTTCTCACTCGCTATTCCGCTAGAAGAATTCAGACCACTTGTGTTAATCGCTGTACAAGCATTCATTTTCGCAGGCCAATTCTTACTGCTGTTCTTGCTACAGAAAACTGGCGGTCCAGTCTTACTAAGTTTGTTGGGAGCAGTAGGAGCAGTCGTTGGAGTTCCTGTCGCTATTTTTTTGCAGGGTGAGACTCCTCCAGAGGGACTGTTTTTGGGTGCATCGCTGATTGCGCTCGGGGTCGTACTTGTTACATGGGGCGGGGTGAAAATGACGACGCTACCGACAGAAGATATTTAAATATGGTTATGGTCGGATTAGATGATAATTTCAATTAAACATTCAAAATCATAGACTGATATCATTTAGGAAGCTATCATTCAAAAAGGTATTGTTTAGAAAGGCGTTATTCGAAGAAGCATCGACGACTTGACGATACTAAATTAGAAGAACAGCAGGAAGTACACAACAAGGATAATTAGACTTAAGGAATATATATGTCTGCAACCAAAGAAGAAATTGTCGCTTTTATGGCATTAGAGTTTCCACAAACCAAGTGCGTTGTCGAAGCAGTAGATGAGAATGGTGCGACCTTAGCGCACGATATTGGTGTAAACGAGCTGCGTCCTGGTGGCACAGTCTCTGGCCCTGTATTAATGAGCATCGCTGATGTAGCTATCTACGTGGCGATACTAGGTAAAATAGGTATTGTTCCATTGACCGTGACGACGAGTCTTACCATTAATTTTTTGCGCAAACCATCAGCACAAGCACGTATCATTGCTGATTGTACCTTGATGAAAGTAGGGCGCACGCTGATAGTAGGCGAAGTCTCCCTTTACTCAGAAGGCTCTAGCGATATGGTGGCTCATGTAGTTGGCACATATTCCGTACCGCCTAAACTTGTTTAAAATTCACACTGTTCGAGAAAGTGCTGACTACTGAAACTGAATTTTTTATTATGTGGTTGGCTTTAGATAAGATCAGAGTGCTAGCAACAATCGCAACCTTTCTTTAGCTTTCATAAATCTACTTAACATTGGAATCGTTTATCATTTTCGTTGTCGATAAAGCAATCCTTTATCACGATGCTCTTTTCATGATAGCTGTTTAGCTTGATATTAGATAAAGCATCTTCAATCACAATTCATAGTTGATATGAATTCAGACGGAAATAATAATGAAAAATATAATGATAAACTCAATTCTAGCGGCTTCAGCTTGCTTGGCAATGGTTAGCCAAGCAAATGCAGCACCCAATTTTAATAAACATCATACCGCTCAAGTAAAGCACCAAAAAGTTATCGTAAAAAAGGTGGACGCTAAACATAAACACGTAAAAAACAAGGCGACAGTCTCACGCCATAAATCTAATAGGATAGCGGCTGCACAGAGCGCTAAAAGTAAACATAAAGATATTCATGAACACCGTTCTTGATAGTCATGTTTAATCGTATAAAAATAGCGCCCATATTAGGCGCTATTTTTTGTTTCGTTGTTATGCAATAAAGGTCATGCGATAAACATAATAACTACTGACTGGTAAAGGTTACGGTCTTAGTACTGCCATTAATACTCGGCTGACTTAGTGTCACCTTGCTCGCTAAGAGATCGCCTTTGGCATTGATTTTATAACATTCTGATGAAGTTCCTGAAGGATCAGAGCTGAGTAATAGATTGCCTGATGTTTCTATACAGAACCATGCTGTGTTATTAGTATCTCGCGCAAGAGACCAGTCTTGGTTATACGTCCCTATCTTGTTACGCATGCTGCTATCAGCATAGACATTTTCAGTAATCAGCTTACTAGAATCACCTACCATAGCCATTTTAGGGATGGTGGTCGTTTGGTTCGATAGTGAGTATTTACCCGTGCTATCCGTGAAGCCATAGAAAACCAATGGGTTCAGGGTAAAGTAATTAATAGCGACCGATTGCTCAGTGATTTGATTATTCACCTTATTGATCGTATTTATTTCTGTACCTTGTACGGATTTATTATTGAATCGCATGCTGCCTTTGGGCGTGACCTGAATGTCTGCTGATAGGCTTTGACTACCGACAGCGGCAACTAATTTATCACTACGTTGTTTGGTATAGATGTTGAGCATGGCAGCCTCAACAGGGTATTGAGTCACTATATTGTTTTGGTTAGTATTACCTGTCGTCCCACCATTCATACCACCAGCACAAGCGCTTAAGCCCAGCCCTGCTGCAATACACAATCCTAGTGTTCTCATGGTTTAACCCCTCAGTTTGTTTAGATAATTGCTATAAATGTCTACTATAATCGAATTTTTGAGCAATGTCTCTAACAACGAATAGTTCTATATTTAAATCAATGGCAATGAAAAAATAATGGGGCAGTTGCTCAATTAAAAGTAATTTGATACTCAATCCACATTTAGTGAAGGCACCTAATAGCAATGCATCGACTATGTGATACTGCATGAGCTCTGCCATATTGCCGAGCATAATGACAGTGAGCGCTTTTGGTGTTTATTAACGCAAGTAATGCCGAATTGGGAAGAGGTAAAAGCTAGACTTGATAGTATGGCGGAGCTGTATTTGAATGAGTGAGAGTATAAAAACTATAATCATAGATAGGGTAAGCATGACATAGTTGTTTTTTTTGCAGGAAGTTTTTTTAAAAGATGTGACACAATGAGGCTGTAAGCCTTATGCATAAGATCTTTGAAAGTATTAACGAAGGGGTAGAACAAGATAGTAGAAATGAGATTTTGATTAAACAGAATAAGATTGGCGGTGAAGGAGGGATTCGAACTACTATCGTAAGCAATTGATATTAAAGTTTTTATAGTTGATAATTAAAAATATAGACCAACTATTAGACCAACATTGTCCAAGTATTAGTTGTAACGCTGATAGTGCGATTTATCTCATATTAAATTGTAACTAAATATTACGTAGCACCTCATCTTTGATGAGGTGCTATAACGAAACGAGATGAAATACATATTATCATTAAAAAATGCTTTTTGGTAATCGATCAAAAACTGATACTGATTATCTTTTATAAGCTATCCTGTAATTTGTCGGAATATGGTCATAACTATCTTTATTTAAGAGCTCCTCTGCGCTTATTTCAAAGAAGCTAGCACATTCATTTTTTTCATCTAAGTCATAGAGCCTATAGATGACATAGCTGTCTTTATGAGCATCTGCAAAAGCCATTTCACCAGATGAAATGAAAAAGTCACTTAAAGCATTATTCTGAGTCGTGGTTTTGACTTCAATGTATTTGACTGAGCCATCTTCATTAAACGATTTTACATCATAGCCCAAGCCGTCACCTATCACTAAAGAACTATGTTCTACAGCGTCAGCTAGTTCATGCTGATTGGCATCTCGAAGCATTTGCCTTTCATACCTTACAACTATAGATTCCCCCATATCGCCAACTTGCTTACGTCTTTCAAGATTAAGATCTATACCACCAGGAATACTAGAACCAAAAGTAGCAGTTTTCTTTTTCTTGTATGGTTGTTGGCTTTTTGAGAGCTTTAGCCCAGGAGTATACGCGTTTTCATTCAGCTTTTCGGGTAGCTCAAGCGTAGATGTGCTTTTTATAATAGCTAAATCTTTTACAAAGCTATCTTGCTTTATTTGATCCCAATCAAGTAGCTGCCATTCAAAGTAGACAGGCTTTTCAATATCTGGGTTATGAGCAAGATATCCCAATCTACCTAGGTAGCGATAGTCTTCTTTACCATTTCTTCTAATGAATAGATAAATATTATGTTCATCTTGGTCGAAGTTAATAAGGTCAAGTATTTTCTTATTATCTAGTGATAAGCTTGGTTGAGACTGCCACGTTAAAACTCCCTGATCGGACACACCTTCATCAAATTGGTGAGACCCTTGTTTCTGGCCTAAAGTAACATAAAAAACCCAACTCAAATTGTCCTGCTCAGTACGTAACATTCCATGGTTACCCCACGTACCTGAACCACGACTGAAATTAGTATTTCCTCCGAAAAACTTATGAACCTCTTGTCTCTTATATTCGTGACCTATAGATAATTTAGTCATATTGCTACTCCTTTTTCAATAAGCTATACGCGTACTTAGTTTTAAAGTTACATAGGAAATTTAACCTTTGGTCTATTCTAATGGTTATTGACAGAATGGATTGAATTAAATAGCTTATAAACGACATAGATTGTCGTGTAGGATTGAATCCATTTGAGAATTACTAATTAAGAGCTCCTATATATGTCCCTTAGCAATAGCAATAGCAACAACAATCAGCCCACCAACCAAATCAATCAAGACGATATTAATAAAGCCGTATGGAATGACTGTGATACCTTCCGTGGGGTCATCAGCGCCGATACCTATTATTGAGTAATTCAGTCATTTGGCAAATCGGCAGCTTTATAGTAGGCTAAAGGCAACAATAGACACTAATCATAGTAAAACGTTAAATGAAAAAAGACCCATTAAAAAGGTCTGTTTGATTTATTAATCTTGCACGTTATTTTCTTTTTCATGTGGTCCAAGAAAACGGTCACCATTGAAGTGGATCATGTGATCAGGATTGTCGGCAATCCATACTTCAGTTTCCCATGCGATATCAGCTGCATTCCGACGGAATTCAGCACGATCCGGAAACGCTGTAACGTAAACTAAACCAACAGTGCAATCCTCGAACGCATCTTCTAACTCTATCCACCGCTTGGGCGAAATAGGACCATGACTTGTGACTGCTTCAATCAAAAACAACCACTGTCTATGTTCATCGTACACAACAACATCAGGCAACTTGTCATGCGACATGGGTGGAACTCCTAAAGACTGCAGATACTCAGTTTCCAGAAACATTAGCTTACCGCCTTCCTTGCGACTACTGGCAGTGTCACCGATATAAAGCAATCGACCGCCAGTACCGATAAAACGTGAGCAAAATTGATGTACTATGTCAGCATGAAGCTGATTATGTTTGCCTGGTGACAACTTTATAGTTTCGCCATTAGGCAAACTGATAGGGATCTTATTTTTATCAAGAACGCGTTCATATTGAGCTTTCAATTCAGGCACAGTATCTTTAAAATCTTGGACTTTTCCTAACCACCCATCGTCTGGATATTCAGCTAGAATATTCAGCATAGGCTGATTCAGTGAGTAATTGTTGTCTTTGCTGTTGGTCGCACGCGCTGGGTTGTCTCGGTTGCGGTCAATAATACGGGCTTGTTCAAACTGATGTAAGGTTTGGCGTCTAATTGTCTCACGGCTATTAGGTTTATAGTCCATGCCGTATTCATTACGGATAAACTCCATAATATTCACTGTGGGTAGTAATGGCGCGCTTGCAGTATTCCAATCATCAGAAGGTTTTATATTTGCAAGAGCCAGAAAAACCCATCCTGAACGGTCGTTACACTGTGCACTTGGAAGCCCCAGTGCAACAAGTAGTGTTTTAGCCTGCTCAAGTTTTTCTTTTTGTTGCGCTTTTTGCTGCTCTGTAAAAGTCAAAATTTATCCCTATTAAACTAAACTCATTATTCCAAGTATCGGATTCACAATAGAATCAATTTCGCTTGTTTGAGCTGTCTTCAGTTTTTGTATTTTTTTGCCAATCAATTTCACTTGTTCACGTGTGGGGAACTTCATGATACGAATTTCAGTAGCATTAACTTGTGTATTACCTGAAATACACCTGAAATATTTGTCCATGAATAATGAATTAAAAATCGCTGCAAGCCCATACGCTTCAGTTTTAGTTAGTTCACCATCTTTTACACCAAGGTAGTTTGTTTTGTTTCCAAATCCAATAAACTCACAATTATGGGCATTTTCAAGATGAACACCTGATACCAAGCGTCGCTTTTCATCTTTTGAAGAAAAACGCTTCAAAAGAACATATGTTCCGTTTTTCATCGTGTGCTTTTCATGCCCGTCTTTCAACATAAACGACACATCCTTTTTATGCTCACCAGTCCATTTAGCAGTTAATGGGGTGACATTATGCGGACGATAAAGCGGAATAGAGTTTTGTTCGCCAGTATCTTCAGTGATGTATTCTCGTGTTCTATGCTCGACGACACGACCAGTTGAAATAAAATAACCAGCGCCTTCAAAAGTTTCTGGAAACGTTTCAGCTTGTCTTAATATCTTGGCGTCAGATGCTGATTCTGGAATGCGAATAATTCGCTGATCGTTCGATGGGTCAATGATCAGTTCAATCGGGTATTGTTCTTGATCAGCATTGATGCTGGCATCACAGTCACTCGAACAGATAGTAACATTATGTTTTGCTGAACCTTTAATAAAACGGCAAATGATGCTTTCTTGCAATACTGATGAATCAGCATTTTTAAATACTTTATCCCTTTGCCTAAAAATGTGTATCAAGTCTAAAGCAGACTGGGTCAGTATATATGAACGGAAGCCTTTGAAATAAAGACCATTAGTGAAACTACGCGGAGTAATAGTTACAACTTGTCCACCATCTTTCATGCAAGCCATGACTATAGCTGTAAAAGAAGCGTAAATGTTCGGGTCACCGTAATACAAGTCAGCTGCTGCTTTGGCATAGGGTGAATCTTTCACGTTGTATTTGAAATATGGCGGATTGACTACCGATACATCGAAATCTAAAATACTTTGATCTTTATCAGGTCTTGCTAGTACAAAATCTTCACAGCGTATTTCAAAACTGAAAGTTCCGTCTTGCTGTTCAAAGGAGTTCTGAATAGTCTTCAGTGTTTGTTCAAGGTTTGGTATTGCTTCGCTATCAAGTTCATACAAGACAGCATGAACTGTCTTACAGCCAAGCTCCAAGCACCTTAAGGCGGTGGATACAGTTAAAATTCCAGTACCCGCACCAGCATCCAAAATTCGAACGTTCTTGCTATGCGGCTTATTGAGCAATGAAGCCATATAGTCAGAGACAGCTGCACCTGTAAAGAACTGCCCCAACGTCTTACGTGCATCCATAGACTTGGAGCTGAGAAAATCACTTTGAAGACGAATAATGTCTTCCATAAGGTCTCCTACTTGTAATTGATTAAGCATTTGTTCCTCCCGCTATTCATTGGATCATAAATCTATTGAAAGGTAATGATGCAAGTGTTTAACCTATTCCTTACACATACGACTGTTCAATCAATTTCTCGTCGTTATATCTCATATTACACAGCAAATTGATTATACCCTTTTGATCTGGCATAACCCTATGACGCTCACCACTTTTGTAATGTACAATGAAATAAGTAGGCATATTCCCTTAGTCTTCGACCAGATAAGTCGATGCCGGATGGCGTATGAGTAGTGTATTTAGATCGATACGGTTTTGCACATAGTCAGTCGCTGAACTTGGGAAACCAGCTTTTACCTTATAGCTGTATAAAGACAGCAACACTGTTTCGCATTCATTGGTCAGCTTGCCGATCATTTCGACTGCCATCTAATAACCTTCCGTTGCAGTCCATAAAAGGCTTCTTCAAATCTCTTACGAAATCTTACCCAACCTCCAAGTAAACCCCTTTATCTTCAAGTTTTACTAACGTTTTATTGATCAAGTCGACCTGCCTATCAGTTGGTGTCTTTAATGATTTTCCAAGTAAAACGTTAGGTACGAGCGATAAAACTTGCTTGTCAGTTTCATCCAGTACACCTTTCTCTTCCGCATTCTTTATTAAAGCTAACCATTTAGCTAGAGGAGTGTTGAATAGTTCTATCAAGCTACTTACAGCTTTAGTTACTGTTTTTGTTTGTTGAGCTGAATCTTGGCGCTTTTCTTCAATGATATTTTTAGAAACCAGTTGAGTTTTAAACATCATATCTAGTGAGAAGTAATCACCCTTATCAATAATAGACTGTACTTTAACCAGGTTCTCCTTAGACTTAGCCATAGACAATACAGCCTTGCCAGTATCTTCACTGAATTGATTGAGTAGGGCGTTTATCTCAATTGAGGTCTCAATAAACTGCTCGTGATAAAAGTCGTTTACAGCTTGATCCTGCCATATTTTTGGATAGTTGAACTCAAGACCTTGTTTATCCATTAAAGCTTTAAGAATATGTATCGTATAAGCGGTTAAGGTTGCTTTGGTATTACCAACGAACTCTTCCTGCTTATACACTGCTTTTTTACAGGCCTGCCAGATAATAAACTTTGCTACTAACTCTTTAAAAAAATACTCATTTATTGTCTCTGGGGTATTGTCCCAGATCTTTTCAATTGACTGTGCGAATCCTCTAAATGCTATTTGAGCCCCCTTGATAGCATCATGAGGTTTTTTGTCAAAAATGAGATAAATCTTAGCCAAATCTGTTTTTATAATTAACTGCTCTTTAGGGTGTTCAGATTTAAACGCTTTTTTACCCGCATCAGTTAGTTTGCTCTGAGCATTTAAGTAGGATCCTCTCGCTCTTTCATAATACCAGCGTGTAGGTTTGATCCTTTCTTTTGACGTTGGAGCAAGTATCTGTCGTGATAGCTTTTCAAGTGTGCGATGGAAAGGATGGTTAGAAAAGAAATCTGAATCCTTAATAGCGTTTTGAGAGTTCGCAAAGCGAGAGATATTACTAATGAGCTCATCTGACTTTGCATCGCTCACTACATTAAGTTTTAATTGAACCCGTATCTTGCTTAGATCGGCTTTATCTTTCTTTTGGGTCATCAACAAAGAAGCTGTAGTTTGCCCACCATTGACGATCTGTAAGTTATTTATCTTTGTAATAACCTGTTTGCTTTTATCGTACTCTACATCTGATGCTGTAGCTGTTAAGCCATTGTTATAACTAAAGAAGTACTCGGGTTCTGTTTTAATAGTCTTCCTGATACCTTGATTAATTTTGCCACGAAACTGCAAAAAGCTTCTGACGTTTGCTTCTAGTAATCTTGCGCCATATTCGTCATAAAGATTAGCAATCATCTGTCCATTTACAACGCATAAATAGCTTGTCAACTCGTCTGACTCTGTTGCGAGTAGCGAAGGTACTGCTCCTCCCCATTCACTCAAATCAATTTCGATCGCTTCAGATTTTGTTTGACTGCTCTCAAGGTCGTAGATTCGTTTGATATCCCAGATATCAAGTTTTAGAGGAATATCTACGTCCTCATCTATTTCCTTTTTATCAGCCACCCGACTACTGATTTGAGCGTTGGTTAAAATGATAAGCTTAATAGACTCAATACGCTTATATTTTTGGAATATTTCTTGAGCTGCTCTATAACCATCTGAGCTTTCTTCTAAGCTTTCAATGAAATCTTTTTTCAACGCACTATTAAAAAAGTTAATACCTGCTTTTTTCAACTGTTCAATGCGACTATTTGTTAAAGATTTAATATTGTCATCATGAACGAAGTCGTTAATGAGTATAACTAGTTCTAATTGATCTAAGTCTAGGTCATTAAAGTCGCCGTTAAAGCCTAATCCATCAATACGCCCATAACGAGATCCGGGCTTGTAAAAGTGGTACAGCTCTAAGTCATCAACAACGCCTTGTTCCTCAATGTAAGGAAGTATCTTCTCAATGAATAAAAGCTCTTTATAGTTACCCTGCGTGGTAGAGCTATGGTCGAGCTCATTCATCAAATCAGCATAGTAGCTTTGAAGCTCGGTCAGGTCATTCATCTTCTTCTCCTAATTCATCTGACTCGTCTTCTTCTCCAAAGAAGTCTTTCATAAATACTTTATTAACTATGTAATTAACAGGGTTATGATTGCTAGATTCGGGAAAGCTGATCGCATATGCTGGTACGTCTTTGTATATTGGCTCTTCAACCTTTTTATCACCTGCTTTTTTGGAGCCTACATAAAGATTAAAAGACTTGAGTACAAGTAAAGGCCTACTTCTATTTCTTCTATAGAATCGAGCAGTTTGTTTGACTTTTGATTTCTCTATCTCTTGCTCTGCGAGTCTATACTGATCATCGGTTAAACCAAAAGCTTCTTCCCAAGGTCTTAAGATACGACCACCACCGTCAGTAATTTTGACGTGGTCTGAATAATAGCTAGACCTTGCAAACTGACGATTTTGAGAAAAGGTTCCTTCACCTAAATAATTTTTATGAATAGCGATGTCCCAAGTTGCCAGCTCTTCTCGACGCTCATTAATATATGAGATGAGCGCCTCCTTTCTCTCTTTATCATCGATTGAATAATTATAATCGTTCAATAATTTTATAACTTCATCTATATTGACACTTTTCACTAAATTGAACTGCTTATCAGTCTTATTTTGCTTATGATTATAAACTGCTTCATGATCATAGTTATCAGCAATTACTATTGCAAAATCATTAAATATATTTCGTTGCCTAGGCAGATCATCTAAGGCTAAACCACGAAGTGTAAAGGCTTCCTCTGAGAAGCTTTCTGATAGCGTTACAGGCTCTGTATGATACATTTTGTTGCGTGCCGTTATTAATAGTCCACTATTACTGGTTCTAACTTTTAACCCAAACTCTGAAGGCGTCAGGCCATTTTGCTCCATAATCGCAAATTCTGAGCGTAGCTCTTCAATTGATTGAGCGATAAAGGCATACCATTCGAAAGAGGCTTCAGGTATATACAGTTTACAAAGATCACTGTAATGCTCTCGGTATCCAAACCAACGCCCCATTTGTAATAGGGTGTCTGCCATAGCCGTATTACGTATTAGATAGCTTACCGTTAAACCTTCTAGTGTAAATCCGCGCGATAGGCTGTAGCCACCGACTGCAATTACATTAAGACCGTTATCATAATTATCATAATCTAATTTATCTTTACTCTTACTATTGATCATTCTTACTTTTACGAATTCAATTACTTGTTGTAGCTGAGTAAAGAACTTATCAATACTACATTCATTCGAATAAGGTAAATACTTACGATACAAACCTTCTAAATGCGGATTCTTCATACGTTCTTGTTGTGATTTGGCACCATGGAATTTTACCGCTAGTCTAATTTCTTCCATCTCTTGGCTAACTAGGTATCGTGCGTCAGCTTGTTCTTGCGTTTTATGAGATATATTGATCAGCATTGATGTATGTTTATTACTAACTGAGCGTACACCTTTAATAACGATGCTTACCAAGTACTCATAGAGCGCCACAATCAAACTATTAGGTAATTCGGTTAAGACAAAGTCCTTAGGTTTTTTTAAAGGAACACTATCCTCATTATCTTCAATGAACTCTATATGAGGAGAATTGTAGTTAGGCTCACCATCTTCACCTAAGAAAAATCGGGTTGCTCCTAGATAATTTGAAGGTGGTACAAGGGTAAAAATGAAATGTTTAGGAAATAAATCGTCTGCCAAAGCTTTATCGTAGTTATCAGGATCTATAAATATATTAGCAAATGGGGTAGCGGTGTAACCGATATAGGAGCCTTGGCGAAACAAGTTAAATGTCTCGCGTATTTGACTGTTTATTCTGGTTGTCTCATTTGGATGCTTACTAGTGTTAATCGAAGCGTTGTCTGCCTCATCATCAATAATTAGTGCTGGCTCGTTAATAAATCGTTGCCCGCCCTCATTATTTCTTAACCACTTAATCACATTATCTAACGTATGATAGTTTTTCTTAATTACCATAATGACTGGGTTTTTAGCGCTTTGTAATCGAACAGCGGTTGTCTTGCGAATTTTGCCGCTAAAGTCTTCAGTTAGACTCGTAAAACAATGTGGCTGTTTAGCCATAATAAGTTCAAGCAACTCTTTATCATTAGTTACACCTACACCAGCATATTTTTGCTCATCGCTGTTATACCCAATAAATCCTTTATTAACTCGCTTTTGAGTTTGTGACCTCAAGTTATTATGAATACCAGTGATCAATATAATCAACTTATAGCCGTAATCAGCTGCTAAGTTTATCAAAGATAGATAGTTGGCTGTCTTTCCTGACTGTACGTTTCCTACTACTAAGCCTTGCCTCTTAAAAGGCATGTCCATCTTTGGATTACCTAGTCGTTCTAAAATGTCTTCATTTGTACGCTTCATGACGTCAATAACTCTTGCAGGTAACTGCTCTTCATGTTGCAAGAAGTTGTAATAACGTTCGCTATAGTATTTATCGCTATCTACTGTATGCATCCAAGGCGTTATTTCTTCATCATCTAAAACATGAGAGTTTTCTTGTTTAGTGTCAAAAAAGACAGTCAACTTATTGAGAATCACTTCAATAGCCTCCTGTTCCTCTTGAACATCAAAACCATAGAGCATCACTGTCTGAGTTAAGATTTCTACTTTGGTCCGTTTATCTTTACCTAAGCTCATTATGTTGACACAAGTATCATAAATTTTATTTAGGGTTTTATCATCCATTATTCTATCCTTGAATTTGATTTAAAAAATCTAACCAATTATCTTGATAATTGCTATATGGCTCGTTTGTCTTGAAGAAGCTTGCAACAATATCTACATTGTTTTGTAGATCTAACTCAGCGAAGTTTTCAAGGTAACTAAGCGCTAGTATCTCTAATTCTTTATCAGTATGTTTGGTTTTAAAGTCTTTGGGAGATGACGCATAATCTACATGTAATTGATCAATAGGAAAGCTTTCTTCAATCAAGCCCAATATTTGCTTAAGCTGGCTTGATTGCTTAGCGTCTAGTCCTGCCATGAACTGCGTAATTAATGGATAGTCTTTATTAATCTGATAAGAACGTAAGTTTTTATTAGTATATTGATGCCAAAGGGGTGTGACATCTCCTTTGTTTCTATAACCTTTAGAGTTGTAGACACGTTTAGATCCTTGAATATAGGTGTCGATATACTGCTTGAGTTGATCTCGCATTTGCTCTGGTGGCTTGGCATGTGATTTTTTAATATCAATATGCCATTCACTATCAAAGTTATTAGGTAGGTCAATTTCGACTCGTGTTAGAGAGGTTAAATCTGATTTTGCAGCTAATCGAAACCAATCACCTGCTATAAGAAGTCTGTTAGCTCGATATACGTAGAATCCTTGGCTGTCCCGATAGCTACCTAAAGAATATTTGTCATATTCTTCTTTGGTACATTTTGTATGGTGGGGTAGGGTATAGCCTTGCACCTTGATGTACACGTCTTTATATTTGATGGTTTCAAGGTTGTGCACCTGAGTGGCAGGTTTATGGCGAAAGAAGGGGTCTACATAGCCAATTGCTCTACCATTAATAATAATGTCTAAATTCGATACAGAACTTGGTGATTTGTCTAAAAAACGGTGAAAGATCAATCCTAGATAACTTTCGGCATTATCAAACTTTTGTAATAAATGGTTGTCATTGCTACGATTGCCATCACCTTGTAGACGGTCACAAACCTCCCAGACTACCAAAGTACCTGTGTCTTCCAGTTGATCGAACTGATAGGTCTCAGCCATCACATCATCGCCAAGCTGTATTAAATTCCAGCAATTAGACTTAGTGACTTGATCTAAGTCCCAACACATTGCCCACGTTTCATCAAACTGTCTAGTAACTACCGTTAAACGTTTACACTGTGAGAAAGAAGCTGTTTTTAAGCCTAGGCCAAATCTTCCTAAGTCTTTAGTAGGGCGCTTGCTTAGAGGGCTTTTTGATCCAATCGTCATCGCTTTTATGAGTTCATCTCGACTCATGCCATCACCATTATCTAGGATAGCAACCTTAGTTACGGGATCCGTCTCAAAAGTAATATGGACCTCGCTTGCTCCTGCAGTAATACTGTTGTCAATAATATCTGCCAAAGCTGTATCTAACTCATAGCCAATATCCCGTAGAGAGTGCATAAGTGCCGCTGCATTTGGCGGACTATCTATAATTAGTGACATATTTAAACTTTCCAATTTTGAATATAAGATTATTCAGAAAAAAAGTTGATTATTTTATTTTTAGTAATATTGATTTATTAGGCTGTGTTAAAAATGCATGACTCATAATGGTAACTATGAGCATTAATATCGTGAGTCACTAGAGCAAAGTTAAATAGTTTTATAAAATTTTTTTAATTAAATTTAACTAGATATTTTTTATAGCTATCCTACACAAGTTTACTAGTTAAATCATTAGCTATAGACGTTCTATATAATGGTTTCAAAAACATTGATAGAAAATTAAAAATAAAAAAATTACTTGTCTTTAGAAACCAACAGTAAGTGTAAAAATATTGAGGCTTATTTCAGTGATTTTCTAATTACATTGATGCTCGATCAATCAACCTTAGGTAATTGATTAATATCAGTAGTATAGCAAGGGGATAGCATGACTCGGCTCATCTGCCATGATTGATTGTCTTTGATGCCTTCACTAGCAATAAACACTGCTGCTTGCTGATTATTATTTTGTCCGTACTTTTTATTGAGCTCATCCATGATGGCAATGACAGCTAGGCTCTTCTCATTATTTTCAGCAGCTTTATGATGAGTGTTTTGATCGTTATCACTTGCTTGTGAAAACAAATCAAGCTGCACCTCATCATGCTGACAAATACCAAGTAGCACCACACCTGCTTTAGCATAACGAACCTTTGCTTTATAAATAACCCTCAAGACTTGCCGAACAGCAGTGATCATCACCCTAGTATCTACGGTTGATTTTATAAACTGATATTCACCAGAGATAGAGACATAACCTCATTTTTACTGAAAGGATTGTTCTTAGCAAAGACACCGATATAAGCACAGACACTGTCTTGCTTGCGTAATTTGCTAGCCGCTTTTGTCGCATGACCGCAGATAGACTCGCTGAGCTCATTGGGGCAGGTGATACATTTGGAGAAAGAGCGTAACGATATAATCTGCGTCTTACGTTCTACGCTTTCGATATCCATACACGACTGTCCGTTTAGCTCTAGGCAAGTACGCTCAAGTACCACGCCAAAGTACTGACGTATCTTGGCGGGCTCACAGATAGCTAACTGATAAACGGTATGAATGCCCATATCATTAAAGCTACGCGCGTTTATTGCTGTGGAATTACGAGAATGAAAAAAACATTTCCAGATGGACTTTGGCAAGAATTTGGACGTCTTACAAACTGGAAGGTACCGCTTCATTCTCGCCCTGGATGGTGGGGAAAACTAGTAATTGAACTGATTTATGATACATTAGATCCAGATGTCACAGATTATCTCAGAGCAAATAAGCCGGATCCGGGTATTCGTTGGCATCGTCAGTTGACCGAGAATATCGGAGTTCGTGCATTGGTTTCTCGCTGCTACGAGGTAATCGGTATGGCAAAGGGATGTGATGATATGCGAGAGTTGCGAGAGAAGGTGGCAGAGCATTACGGTCGTGAGATTGTCCAGTTGTCGTTGGCGCTTCCGAAACAGAAGAAGTAAACTTCACGAAACATATTGATGGAATGTAAATTTCCATCGATATGCCTCAGGGTAGCTAAGTATGTAGGTGCCATTTGTGTAGTCAGAACAGGGCCGTGCTGTTATATATGATTGGCAGCACCGCTCATAAGTGTAAGCTTAATAGCAAGATAGTTAACGATGTATCATTTTAATTAAAGTAAGCGTCACTACAGTTTATCTATTTCGTAGCGATATAATGTTTTGTTTCGATGTAAGCACGCTCTGTTGAACGTGCTAGCCTAAAAGCTTGATTATGATTCCTTTGTAAGAAGTGCTGATATCAACTCTTTGCTTATAGCACCTAATTGACTATGAAGTCTTTCAGCTATATCTACTTCTAAGTATAAACACGCTAATACTTCAGCAGCAGTTATCCAAATAGATAACTTTGGATTTTCTAAAACCATGCTGTTTCGAGTTACAGAGCTTTCTCCAACCACTGCTTTCTCTACAATGCCATGACCTACCCACTTCACAAAAGCTTTTTTCTGATTATCGTCCATAGCTTCGATTAATTGATCAAAAGTAAGTTCAACGTTAGAAACATTATGAACGAAATTATTTCGCAAACTTGCAAGCTTTGTTAGGAAGTCTGCCTGCTCTGGGTAAATAAGATTTAAACACTTTAATAGTGTTACTTTTCCATAGCTGCTGTTTGCTTGATCCAATTGTGAAAAACTCTTTTCTAGTTCTGGAGTGTTAAGCTTAGTAATTAATGCATGAGTGCAAGCAGCTTCGAACAAAGCACTCATTTTTATCGTAAAGGACCAGTCATCTTCATGTAAAAGCTTATCGTAAAAACCATCAGGAAGAGACAGCTTACTTTCGAATTCTTTTACACTATTAAATATATCTACACTATTAGATTGATCTGACATTATTGATGCTCTTCATTATAGGGTCGTTTCCGTGAACTCAAAAAATAGCACTATTAGATAATGTTGATGACCTCATGGATGATCTCAATCTATAAATATTAGATGATCTAAATGACTTTAAAGGTTTGCTATAGCATAGTGATGTGTTTGACACTGTTGTTAGCTCTCTAAAGTCCGATTTTTTCAGGAGTTCCAAACTATTATTCTTAGTCTAGCTTGAAATAATAGCAGTATAGCTCAATACTATTTACTTATTAAGCTGGTATAAGGAAATTACTATGAGCAAGCCTCTATATAAAGATGATGTTGAAGATGACAATGATGAAGAAAGAAGTATTGATGACCTACAGTTAGACCATGACAGTGTTGTTGAGATGGCAAAGCAAGGTCTAAATGATAGTGATTTCCCAGACGGTGCGCCACACGAAGCATTCGTTGACGTTAATAGAGGAAAGTAAGCTTTTTCAACACTCACTTTTATTTAAGAGCCGCTTAGATCCGAAGTCTAATCGGCTCTTTTTTGTGCATAGGAGGTTAGTCCAAGGTATAACTTACCTATTGTTAGATAACTTTTTTATTTGTTATAGTAGGCTATAAAAGTCCAAGTTATCGTAATGACTGATCTGCAAGAAAGTACTTTTAAAATCAATTAAATATGTACGTAGGAAAGCTGGTATGTAATCGTCTACCAGCATCATGACGTATTTTATAGATCATTTTCCACTCAGTTTTATAGGCTTATCTGTAAACTGTATTAGAAGTAGGGAAAAGAAGATGCTACAGCTTCGAGACCATCCCTGATTCTGTGTAACTGCCATTTAGATTAAATGCTTGCTGATACGATCATCAAACATAATCATAAAG
>NZ_JBEOPE010000014.1:0-88241 GCF_040309845.1 Psychrobacter sp. S1-30-MNA-CIBAN-0213
CCATGTGAGAGTAGGTCATCGTCAGCTCTCTATACCCTGAAAACCCCCCAACGTTAATTCGTTGGGGGGTTTTCTTTGTCTGGCTTATTAATAGCTTCTATTATTTAAAAACCTCATTATATCCAATGATTACATATCGAGTTTAAAAAAATAAACTGATTATGTCTATTTAATTTTATGGGATACTTCGATTATTCAGCTAAAATGATTTGACTTATATCATTATAACTGATAATTTTAAAGAGTATTTTTATTTATAAGCTATAACAAGTATCTCGTAACGTTATAGGAAAGTATTGTTTATGTAATGGATTTCGAATAAACTCTTAATAGTGTTACAAACAGAGTTTTATAATTAATTGGTTATTAAATATAAAGTCTTACTCCCTTTCACGTGATTATCAAAAGGAATTGATAATGAAGTTAGCTCCTCTTTTTTCAATAGGTGCATTGGCAGCCATGAGTCTTATTGGTTGTTCTAATCAAACGTCTGATAATGCTGATACTTCATCAGCTGCTTCTGAAGAAACTACTGTTCTGCGTTTTTCACATTTTTGGCCAGCTACATCTTCTATTAGTACAGAAGTATTTGAGCCTTGGGCCAAACAAATAGAAACAGATTCTAATGGCCGTCTAAAAGTTGAGTTGTATCCATCAGCTGGTCTTGCTAAAGCCGATGTGACTTATGAATCTGCTGCCAAAGGTACGATAGACATTGGTTCGCAAGCACATGGCTATACTAATGGTCGTTTCCCTCTAACTCAGATTACTGAGCTTCCTGGTTTATCTAATTCAGCTACTCAAATGGGCTGTATGTTACAAACCTTATATGATGATGGGACGCTTGCTGGTGAATATGAAGATTCGCATCTATTATTTATGTATGGTGCTGGACCTGGCTCTCTGCATACTACAGACAAGTTGATTCGTACACCAGCAGATATGAAGGGTATGCGTATCCGTCGTCCTTCTGCAGTTGCTGGTGACATTATTGAAAGTGCTGGCGCTTCACCTGTAGGGTTACCTGCTAATGACATGTATACCTCTTTACAACGTGGTGTTGTTGATGGTTTGAGTTTCCCTTGGGAGGCAGTCACAGCTTTCAAAATTGATGAAATAACGAAGTATCATACTAATATTCCTTTTTATAGTTCAGCTCTTATGGTCACTATGAATAAGGACAAATATGAAAGTCTGCCAGATGATTTGAAAAAGGTTCTTGATAAAAACTCAGGTATGGCACTTGCCAATAAAGTCGGTGAAGTATTTGACAAGCATGATCAGATGGCAATACAAGCGGCTAGAGATAAAGGTGATGAAATTGTCGAAATCCCTGATCCACTTAACGATCCTGACTGGAAAGGTCCGCTTGAAAAAGGAACACAGAAATATCTTGCTGATGTCAATGCTTTAGGCTTGGATGCCGATGGTGTTTATGAAAAAGCCAAAGCCGCCAGTGCCGCCTGCAAAGTTTAACCCATTAAAGGCAGTCCCCTTATGGCATTTTTAATCAAAATCAGCACCCTCATCTCCAGACTGTGCCAGTTTATTGGTGGCGTCAGTCTGGTCATCATCGTCTTAACCACCATGCTAGACGTCATTGCCCGCTATGTCTTTAAGCTTACGGGCGGTGAGTTTGGCTTTACCGTCAAAGGCAGCGTCGAGATCGTCTCCTACTTCATGTTGTTTGCGCTCCTTGGCGCCTTTGCCGCCTTTGTCGAACGCTCACAAAT
This sequence comes from Psychrobacter sp. S1-30-MNA-CIBAN-0213, assembly GCF_040309845.1. Classification (NCBI taxonomy): domain Bacteria; kingdom Pseudomonadati; phylum Pseudomonadota; class Gammaproteobacteria; order Moraxellales; family Moraxellaceae; genus Psychrobacter; species Psychrobacter sp. S1-30-MNA-CIBAN-0213. The sequence continues at coordinate 1,734 of NZ_JBEOPE010000014.1, forward strand.
CATCGTCGACGTCTTTACCCAAAAAATGTCCCAAGCCATGAAAGGCTACATGATGGGCACCTTTATGATGGGCTTCTTTATTATCGGCATCGTCTTCACTTGGGGACTGTATGAAAGTGCCATTGACGCCATAGAATACGGCAAAGTCACCCAAGACCTGCGCATCTCCATGATGCCCATCTACGCCATCAGCGCCTTCTTAAGTCTACTGCTGGCCATACGCTCACTAATCGAATCCATCAACATCTTTAAAACGGGCGAGTTCTTTGACGCCGAGGAGACAGGCGCATGAGTCCAGAAACTATCGGAGCCATTGGCTTACTTGTCATGATCCTACTGGTCGTGGTTCGTGTCCCCGTGGCACTTGCCATGCTTGGTGTCGGCTTGGTCGGCTTTGGCGCCGTCACCTCCACAGGTGGCGCTTTGCAGATGCTCAAAGACATCCCCGTCGACGTCTTAGCAAAGTACGACTTTAGTGCCATTCCGCTGTTTATCTTAATGGGAGTGTTTGCCACCCATTCTGGGATGGCCGGCAAACTGTTTGAAGCCACCCGTACCATCTTTGGCGGCGTTAGAGGCAGCCTAGGTATTGCCGGTATTGGCTCCTCCGGCATCTTTGCCTCCATCTCAGGATCATCCCTAGCTACCGCCTCTACCATGACCAAAGTGGCCCTGCCGCAAATGGAGAAGTACGGCTATCAGCCAGGCTTTGCCTGCGGCATCTTAGCGGCGGGTGGTACCCTCGGTATCATGATTCCGCCCAGTATCGCCTTACTGGTCTATGCCATCCTAACCCAGCAGTCAGTCGGCGACATGTTTATCGCCGGCTTTTTGCCCGGCATGCTTGGCATGGTCATGTACTCGCTCACTGTCATGATCATGGTACGCTGGAAACCGCATTTAGCCCGTCGCGGAGAGCCAACCTCTTGGAAAGCCAAACTGTTATCACTGACAGGTTTGATCCCCTTTAGCTTTATCTTTATCGTCATTATTGCCGGTATCTTCTTTGGTCTGTTTACCCCAACCGAAGGGGCAGCAGTCGGCGCCTTTGTCTCTTGGGCCTATGCTGCAGCCAAAGGCATGCGTATGCAGGGGCTCAAGCAGTCATTGATTGAAACCTTAGCACTGTCTGCAGTGGTGTTCTTTATGCTGCTCGGGGCAGAAGCACTCGGCTACTTTGTCTCAGTCTCGCGCCTGTCTTATTCGTTAGCGACGTGGATCGGGGGACTGGCAGTTAGTCCAATGATTGTTCTTATTTGCATCCTATTTATGTATTTCTTGCTTGGGCTGTTTATGGATGCCCTAGCGATGCTGGTGATTACCATTCCGGTGGTGTTCCCGATCATTTTAGCGCTCGGCTATGATCCAGTCTGGTTCGGTATCATTGCGGTATTGACGGTGGAGCTTGGTCTCATTACGCCACCGATGGGAATGAATATCTTTGTGATTAAGGCGATGGCGCCACATATTAAGCTGTCTGATATGTTTCGTGGGGTGGCGCCCTTCATTGTCTCTGATGTGATTCGATTGGTGATTTTAGTCGCGTTCCCAGCTATCTCTTTGGTGTTGTTGAATTAAAGATTAATGACGCAGATAGACTGAGTAGATAAGTATAAGTAGGTAAGTATAAGTCTTTAGAATCAAATTGTGTTTTTCGGCCATATTGTTGCAATAACAATATGGCTTTTTTGTGGATTCACTATAAAGTCATTTACTCAGCTGATGCCACATAAGATTGAAATAAACGTTAGAGCAGATAGTTAATCGTATTTATTACTTTAAACTTACTAACTACATTGTATTGCCGTATCAGTTCTTATGATTATAAGAACATAGAAGATGTAGTAAACTGGATACTTGGAGTTTTGAATGTATAAAAACATTATAAGTAGAGACACTCATGGCAGTTGATTTTAGTAATACTCTGATAGTTGCAATCTCTGCAACCGCGTTATTTGATCTATCAGAATCAGAAACTCATTTATTACAATTATTGCAGCAGCGACCTAATACTGCTGTTAAAGAATTTCGTGATTATATGGCAGCACGTGAGAACGACGATTTAAGTATTGGTGCAGGATATCCGCTCATTAAGGCATTGCTTAATCTAAACCAATATAGTCGTCAGCACACAGATTTAGACATCGAAGCACCTCTAGTTGAAGTAGTTATTGTCTCTAAAAGTAGCCCTGATACTGGTATTCAAGTATTAAACGCTATTCGTGAATATAAATTAAATATATCGCGCTCAGCTTTTATTTCGGGTAGTCCAGTCGCCCCCTATATTGCTGATTTCAACGTTGATTTGTTTTTGACAACCAATCGTGATGATGCCCAGCAAGTTGCAGATGCCAATATCTGTGCTTGTGCAATACTTGATGCGACTCCTGTAAATACCTATGAGCTTGACACTGAACAGCTGCGTATTGCTTTTGATGGTGACGCAGTGCTGTTTGATGATTCAGGGGAGTTACTATATAAGCAAAAAGGGTTACGTGCTTTTCATGAACGTGAAGCACAAATGCATGATTTGCCTATTGAGAAAGGCCCATATGCTGAGTTGTTAATTAAGCTCTCAAGCTTACAAGAACGACTACCAGCACGACTACATCATTGTCCGATAAAGATTGCACTAGTCACTGCACGTAATGCACCTGCCGACTTGCGAGCTATCAAGACGCTACGTGAGTGGGGAGTAGATGTCGATATGGCATTTTTTTTAGGAGGGCTTGAAAAGACAGCAGTACTCAAAACCTTTGCGCCCCATATCTTTTTTGATGATTCTATTCAGCATATCGATGCTGCGCGTAGCTTTGTGCCTACAGCATTGGTGCCTTATCATTCAGAGTCGTTATTACACGCTAACAGCTATTTAACGGCCAGTAAAGATGCTTCATCGCTGTCTTTTACACCTGTGCAGCATCCTTCTTCTTTAGTAGACCAATAATATGAAAATGTTTCAATCTAGAGCAATAAAGACTAAAGGAAAAGGTAAGAGATGAATTGGCGACAATTATTAACGTTGGTTATGGTTCGGCTTAAGCAGGTTGTTGGTTTATATGCGTTTGTACTAGTGCCGATGTGGGGCATGTTTTTTTTGAATAAAGTTGCCCTATTTGGTATGTGGAACATTTTCGGTATCGTGCCACGTGCATTAGATATAGGCAGTATGATCGGTGTATTTGCCTCATGGACAATGCACGGAAATTTCGCCCATCTATTAGGCAATACGTTAACGTTATTACAGATTTTGTTTTTGTTTGGTCTATTTGAAAATAATGCCTATCGCACGGTTCTAAAGCTGATCGTCGCTTCGGGGTTAGTGACTTGGATCATTGGCTCACCATTATCCATTCATATTGGCGCATCAGGGCTTTGTTTCGCTATGCTTGGTTACATGATAGGAGGGGCAGTATTTGCTCGGCGTTGGGGATATTTGCTTGCATGCATTATCATGGGAACAGGCTATTGGCTCACTATCAAGCAAGGCTTAATGCCACAATCTGGTATCTCATTTGCGGCGCACTTCGGTGGTTTATGCGCCGGTTTACTGCTAGGAGCGAACTCAAAGCATGCTTATACAAGTATGAGTGATCGTTATTAGACTTTATTTGAGCACAAACTAATAAATAACGGATCATCTGTCGCCAATTCTCGCCATGCAGTAGTCTTTTTTACATGCTCATCAATTGTAAGCTTGCTACCTTTCTCTGGTAGCACATAATCTGCACGTGCAGGAGTGTTGCAGTCTACGACTTGTGCAATCTTTTGCACACTTCTACGTCTTTCAAACAGATATAAATTAACCAAATATACATTTGGATTATCTACTTGTACGCTGGCATTACCAGTATCTGCTGCTATAAAGCGTAATATCTGTGGTTTAGCATAAGACCATGGACGGAACCATTCTGTACTTTCAGCTGTTTTGACAACGTTCACACCTGCAGGTAGCTTACTCACTTGTTGATCGTACCAGTTATACTCTTGATGTATTTGAAAGCCAAAAATACCAATAGCGGCAAATAAAGGAATCAGCCATTTTGGTGCGCGTTTGCCAGCCAGTTTACTGAGATGAGTTATAACTAGTGCTAATCCAGCCATACCAAATGCAGCAGCGATGGTAGCGATAAACTCAAAAAGCATAAAATCTTCCTTAATGCGATAGGCACGTTTAATTAAACACGTTTAATAAATTAAAAACCTAAAATTATTTATTATAAATATGAGATAAAAAAATCACTCACAAGCAGCTGCTGCCTGTGAGTGATAGATATAACTATAAACGATATGTCTAGCAGCTAAGATTATTAATTAATCAATTAGTGATCAACAGCACCGCCAGCGCCACGTGGAGAACGTACGCTCTCAACCAACTCTTGGATATGGGCTGGTGGTGGCGCAGTAGCGTAAGATACAGCGAACGCTACGATAAAGTTAAGTAAGGCGCCAACCGCACCAAATGATAATGGTGAAATACCAAACAACCAATACTCTTCAGTATCAGGGAAGTTAGCAGTACCACTAATGAAGAACCAACCTTTAAAGACAAAGATATACACTAAGATAGTAATTAAGCCTGTCAACATACCAGCGATAGCGCCTAGATTGTTAATACGCTTAGAGAAAATACCCATCATTAGTACAGGGAATAGTGATGCGCCTGCAATACCAAAGGCTAGTGCCACCACCTGTGCGGCAAACCCTGGTGGATTAATACCCAGATAAGTAGCTACTACGATCGCTACACCCATGGTGATACGAGCATATTTTAGCTCTTGTGCATCAGTGATATTTGGGTTTAGGTTACGTTTGATCAAGTCATGACTAATCGCTGATGAAATAGCAAGTAGTAGTCCAGCTGCTGTTGATAGTGCTGCTGCTAGACCACCTGCAGCGATAAGACCGATAACCCATGGTGGAAGATTCGCGATTTCTGGGTTAGCGAGTACTAAGATATCAGCATTTACATCAAGCTCGTTACCAGCCCAACCTGCATTTGCAAAGCGACCATCGACTTCTAGATCATGTGCTGCTTGTGCTTCTGCAACGGCTGTAGTTGCTGCTGCAACATCGCCACCCTCAGCTTCGGCAGTGTTCAATGCTAGTTGAGCTGCACCAAGTCCACTATCGCTATATAGCTGGATACGACCGTCATTGTTCAGATCGTTGTATTTAATGAGACCCGTATCTTCCCACGTTCTCATCCAATCTGGACGTTGATCATATTCTAAAGGCGCTTCAGCCACACCTTGTGGATAAACTGTATCGATCAAATTTAGACGTGCCATAGCACCTACTGCTGGAGCAGTAAAGTACAATAACGAGATGAATACTAGTGTCCAACCTGCTGTCCAACGTGCATCAGCCACTTTAGGTACAGTGAAAAAGCGAATGATAACGTGTGGTAGACCTGCTGTACCTATCATTAGAGATAAAGTAAACAGTACCATATTCAATTTGTTAGGAACATCAGCCGTATAAGAGGCAAATCCTAAGTCGGTAACGACTTGGTTAAGCTTAGTCAAAATAGGGATGCCTGATTCGACATGGTTTGAGAACAAACCAAGGCCTGGAATCGGGTTACCCGTCAATTCAAGTGAGATAAACACCGCAGGGATGGTATAAGCAATCATTAGAACCACATATTGCGCAACCTGCGTGTATGTAATCCCTTTCATACCACCTAATACGGCATAGAAGAATACAACGATTGCCGCAATGATCAGACCAGTTGTGTTTTCAACTTCTAAGAAGCGTGAGAAAGCAACGCCAGCACCAGTCATCTGACCAATAACGTAAGTGGTTGATGCGACAATCAAGCAAACGACTGCAATCATAGCAGCAGTCTTCGAATAAAAGCGGTCACCGATGAAGTCAGGGACGGTAAATTTACCGAACTTACGTAGATAAGGTGCTAAGAGCATGGCCAATAGAACGTAACCACCTGTCCAACCCATCAAATAGGTAGAAGCGCCATAACCACTAGCAGCAATAAGACCTGCCATTGAAATGAATGACGCAGCACTCATCCAGTCAGCAGCTGTTGCCATACCGTTAACGACCGGATGTACGCCACCGCCAGCAACATAAAATTCACTAGTTGAACCTGCGCGCGCCCAGATAGCAATACCGAAGTATAAAGCGAAGGATAGACCTACAAAAATAATATTAATCGTAAATTGACTCATGCTCTATTCCTCGTCTACGCCATATTGTTTATCTAACTTATTCATACGCCAAGCGTAAAAGAAAATTAAGATGATAAATACCCCAATAGACCCCTGTTGAGCGAACCAAAAGCCTAAATCAGTACCACCAATTTTGATACCTGCTAAGAGAGGACGTAAAAGAATAGCAAAACCATAAGAACATAGTGCCCAAATAAACAGGCTACCTAAGATAAGACGAATATTGGCGCGCCAATAACCGGATGGATCGTTGTGGTTCTCCATAGGACAACTCCTTTTGCCTGACATAAATACAAGATTATTGATTGGAGCCTAACAAGTCACTTTGGTTTAGCGTATACCATCTAAGGCAGTATTGTTTATATCGTAATTATAAAGCCATACGGCATAAACAACTAAAACAGAATGATCAACTAGTATCAATAATCAAAAGTTACTAACAACATGAGCAAGTTTTACACTATCTTTTATAAGACTAAAGACTTGTAAGAAATAATAGCAACTGGCTCGATACCACTGAAAATAGATTGTAAGGTACTAAATTTAATATTGTAGATACTGAGTAACATTATAAATAAGTTGGTTGTATTCATAGAGGAAGGTATATGTGGTATAACGTTCCGCTGTTTTCTTTATCTCGTCTTCCTGACGACGTTATTTGTAAGAAATCTTTCAATCTAAGTCTAAAATATCTAAAGATAAGAATTCAAACTAAGTTCTATAGGGGTTTATTGCCCTAAGATAAATATTGTTTTTATTGTTAACTTTAATTATTAAATCTAATCATTTGAGCCAATTAAATTTTGTATGTGCAGTTAATGTTTATTACAATAAGTGGATATGTATATACGAATTATCTTAAATAAATAAGGGTATTATATTGGCTATACCAGTCAAACAAACATAGACGTTGACCTAGTACTAAACTGGATAGTCATAAACTTATTAGGAATATATACAAAATTTGTGTAATTAACAATAAGTAAATTTAAATTACTTATTGTAACTAAATGTTTATTTAACAGAAATTTAACTCAATCTACACCAAAAATAACGCTGATAGTGATTATCAATCTATCGTTTTAGGTTAAAAGTCTTAAAATTCCATAAATATATTAATGATTATATTCATTATATGCCATTTATATTATAAATAAAAAATTGAGAAATATAATACAGATTGATAGTAGGCCTTTAAACACTGACAATCTAAAGAAATTCATTGAATAGCTAAGAAATCTTATTCTAGTTTAGATCCGTCATCTTTTGGCTGAACAGAGTAAAAGAGCTAAAACCATCATAGTAAGTTAAAATACAAATACAGAAGTGCTATGTGCAGTTATTGTGTATGTAAGGATATGAGACGCTTTGAAAAGTGATCGAAAATAACCTTCGTATTACTGGTTGTTCATGTAGTTGCTCTATAGATTTTGGTGTGGAAATAATAAGTACAGAATTAGTAGGTAGAAAATACAAGTTTACGATGTGATTCAAAGCATCACTAATATATGAAATGAAGGTGAAAAAATGGGTGAAGGGATAGCAGGTCTGTTTAATAGCATCGTAAATTATGGTGTTAGTATAATTTGGGGTAACAATGATTGGTTGATTGTTAATAACCCTTGGTATGGGCTGTTAATGTTCGTACTAATTGGTGCTGGTCTTTATTTTACTATTGCCACACGCTTTATTCAGTTTCGACACTTTGGACACATGTGGAAGTTGTTACGTGTCTCTAACCAAGGACGCAAAGATGGTGGTATCAGCTCCTTTGAGGCCTTAATGACGTCTCTTGCAGCGCGTGTTGGTACTGGTAACTTGGCAGGGGTAGCGATTGCTATCTATCTTGGTGGGCCAGGGGCTGTGTTTTGGATGTGGATGACTGCGATCGTCGGGATGTCGACCAGCTTCATCGAGTCAACCCTAGCGCAAGCATATAAAGTACCACATAATGACAATGTTTATCGCGGTGGACCCGCTTATTATATTGAGAAAGGCTTAGGTAAGCGCTGGCTGGCGATATTTTTCTCGTTATGTTTGCTAGTCGCCTTCGGTTTAGCTTTTAATGGTGTGCAGTCAAACACCATCGCACAGGCAACTAATGAAGCTTTCGGTATTCCAACGTGGATGACGGGTATCGTATTGGTAGTATTGGTAGCACCAGTAGTATTCGGTGGCTTACGTTCGGTTGCGCGTATCGCGGGTAAAATCGTACCAGTAATGGCTATCTTGTATATCTTATTAGCACTATTTATTATCGTTACTAACTTTAGCCAATTCCCAGCAGCGATTGCCTTGATTGTGAAGTCAGCATTTGGTTTTGAGCAAGCAGCAGGTGGGGTGATTGGTTATGGTATTGCTCAGGCTATGATTAACGGTATCAAGCGTGGTTTGTTCTCTAACGAAGCAGGTATGGGTTCAGCACCTAACGCTGCGGCGACTGCGAAAAGTCATCCTGACCATCCAGCAGTACAAGGGTTTATGCAAATGTTGGGTGTCTTTATGGACACGTTAATAATTTGTACTGCAACTGCGTCAATCATTATCCTATCTGGCGTGGTCGATCCTAATGTTGAGCAAGAAGGTATCCAGCTGACTCAGTTGGCACTATCTCAGTATGTTGGTGATTTGGGTGTTATATTCGTCGCGATTGCTATTTTCTTTTTCTCATTTACGTCAATTATCGCCAATTATAGCTACGGCGAGTCAAATCTTGAATTCATCTCTGGCGCCAAAAATGCCAAAGTGATGATTATGATATTCCGCTTCATGGTCTTAGGTATGGTGTTCGTTGGTGCAATTGCTAGCCTACCAGCGATATGGAATTTTGCTGACTTATCAATGGGTCTTATGGCCTTGACCAACTTAATAGCTATTCTAATTTTGTCACCTGTGGCACTAAGAATATTGCGCGACTATGAGCGTCAAGTCAAAGAAGGCAAAACGGGTGATCAGATCAAATTCAATCCTGATGACTTTGTGAAGTTAAAAGACGAAGCTAATCGCGATGCTTGGACTGATTAGCTTTTGCTATTAAGTTATCAAATGAATGTATGAGCATTAAAAAAACCGCCCTTATTATTAAGAGCGGTTTTTTATTAAGCTATATCTATATCAATAATGGTTTACATGTTTGGATAGTTAGGACCGCCGCCGCCTTCTGGCGTTACCCATGTGATGTTTTGTGAAGGATCTTTAATATCGCAAGTTTTACAATGCACGCAGTTTTGCGCATTGATGACAAACTTAGCGCCTTCAGCATCTTTTACCACTTCATAGACACCAGCTGGACAGTATAAACGCGCTGGCTCAGCATACAAAGGTAGATTAATAGAAACAGGTACAGTAGGATCCGTTAACTTTAAATGCGTTGGCTGGTTCTCTGCATGGTTAGTGTTAGAGATAAATACTGACGATAATTTATCAAACACCAGCTTACCATCAGGCTTAGGATAAACTGGCTGATAGGCATGGGCCGCACGCTCTAGCTGATCGTAATCCTTTAAGTTATCATGAATAGTCAATGGCATCTTGCCACGTAGAATATTTTGGTCGATAAAGTTAAAGGCCCCACCCATCCATTGACCCATACGGTGCATGGCAGGAGCAAAGTTACGTGCTTCATAGTTATCTTGATACAGCCATGACTCTCTATACATAGTGCTGTAGGCGACTACATCATCATGCTGACGGTCGGCCTTTAATGCTTCGAAAATAGCTTCAGCAGCGAGCATGCCTGACTTCATAGAGGTATGTGTACCTTTAATCTTCGCAGGATTCAAGAAGCCAGCATCATCACCGACAAGTACACCACCTGGGAAAGTGAATTTCGGTAAAGAGTTAAGGCCACCTTTGGTTAAAGCGCGTGCCCCATAAGAGATACGCTTACCACCTTCTAAAACGTTGCGAATGAGCGGATGCAGTTTGAGGCGCTGCATTTCATCAAACGGTGACATATATGGGTTGGAGTAGGACAGATCGATGACCATACCAAAGCTGACTTGGTTGTTTTCATCAAAGTACAACCACCAGCCGCCAGTAGAACCAGTATCAGTTAATGGCCAACCTGAGCCATGCATGACCACACCTTGCTCATGCTTATCTGGCGTAACTTCCCATAGCTCTTTTAGACCAATACCATAATGCTGTGGATCAGAATCTTTATCAAGACCAAATCGGCTGATTAAGCGCTTACCAAGGTGACCACGGCAGCCTTCAGCAAAAATAGTATATTTGGCCAGTAACTCATAGCCAGGCTCAAAACTAGACTTGGCTTCACCATCAGCTGCAACGCCCATATCGCCCGTCAATATGCCTTTTACTGAGCCATCATCATTATATAAGATGTCAGAAGCAGGGAAGCCTGGGAACATCATAACTTCTAGCTCCTCGGCCTGCTCAGCGAGCCAGCGTACGACATTAGCTAGCGAGACGATATAGTTGCCTTCATTGTGCATACTAGCTGGGATGATTGAATCCATAAGTTTGGTACTTTTGGTCGCAGAACCAAGCATATAGACACGATCTTCAATCGCTGGCACATTTAAAGGCGCGCCTTTGGCTTTCCAGTCAGGTATTAACTCATCCAAGGCGCGTGGCTCAATAACAGCACCAGATAAAATATGCGCACCAAACTCAGAGCCTTTTTCGACGACACATACCATAAACTCATCGTTGCCCGCTTCGATAGCCAACTGCTTTAAACGAATAGCCGCTGATAGACCAGAAGGTCCGCCACCTACGACAATTACGTCAAACTCCATTGATTCGCGCTCAATTTCAGGCTCTACTGGAGCAGGCTCAGGGGCTGTTTCAGCAGGTGCTTTGTCAACTGGGTTGTGTTCAACGGCTTCTTCAGCTACAACAGTTTCGGCTGGAATCTCTTCAGCGGGAGTATTTTCAACAACTTCTTGAGTCGCTTCTGTGGACTCTGGTTTTGTCATATCTGAATTCGATGTATCTGGTTCGGTCGTGTCTACAGTTGCTGGCGTGTCAGTATTGACGATATCAGCATCAACGACTGGCGTTTGTTTATCTTGCTCTTGCATACCTACTCCTAAACTCTATAGTGGCTTGTCTATGGGTATCATTGGGGGCGCAATTAAATAATATGGCTTGCGACACGGTTACCTCTCAGACATGTGGCTGCCCGATAAAAACTGTCTTTGCGGCATTAATCGACAATATCGTCATTGAGATCATATTAATGAACAACATAGTAAGGGATGATTAAAACGACATACCTATCATCATTTTAATAAAAAATCGTTACTCATTATAAAAGAAAAGTCCTACAAACACGATACGCATTTATAGATATCGGTGTTAAGGTAAGACTAATACGATGAGCATACAAAGTCTAATCGTTTTATCATACCCGAAACTAAAATTAATAGTAATGCTGTCGTTGCCAAACTCTGACTAATATTAGGAAATAACGCTATGAGTAGTAATATAAATGATGGTGTTGAAACTGGCAATTTAGCAAGTAGTTCTATAGCTGACAACGTAAATAATAGTGGAACCACCCAAGATTTGAGCAATTTAGATTCCCTTAGTAACTACTTAAAGTCTTCAGCCGGTACGCGTCAAGGACGTTCTATACCACCTCTTGATGAGTGGCATCCAGAGCAGGTTGCTGATATGGATTTGGTCATTAAGGCCAATGGCGAATGGTGGCACGAAGGTGGCTTGGTGACCCGTCAGTCATTAGTGAGTTTATTTGCGACTATTCTGTGGAAAGAAGAGAGTAATGGTACTTGTGAGTATTTTTTAAAGACTCCAGTGCAAAAGCTGCGCATTCAAGTTGAAGATGTACCGCTATTGATTAATGATGTGGGCATTGTCACTGAGAATGGAGTAAGCTGGTTAGAGTTTACAACCACGACTGGTGATGTGGTACGTCTAGATAACGAGCACCCTATTGAACTACGCTCTTATAAGCCAACCGTAGCTCAAGAAGATATTGCAAAAGAGCAAGTGCGTCCTTATATGCTTGTTCGTAACGACTTAACGGCCCTCATCGGTCGTAATACGTTTTATCACTTAACAGAAATTGGTAAGTTGACAGAGCAGAACGATGAAGTGATACTCACTTTAGAAAGTGGTGGCAAGTCTTATCAACTATTAATGCCTGATAGTTAATTCTTCACTTTTTGTAGCATGAATTAATGTACAAAACTGTGTGCTAAACGCTAGCATGTTTTAAAATAGGTATGTTTTATAGTCCTCCTTTACTAAATTGCATGGCAATACACTGTGAACCAATATATCCAGCCTACTAGGCAATATCTCAATTATAAAATATACCATAATGGCAGTACTATCCTATGAGTACTGCCGATTCCGTCTCGCCTTCAATAACGTATAGACTCTCTGCTAATGATAGAGCATTTATCAATAAACCCTTTGTTGATGACAGTCTTTTGGTTAGCAAAGGCAGGTCAGCGAATATAGCTAACAGTAAAACTAGCTCGGCACCGATTGGTCTATTTGACTCAGGGATAGGTGGTCTTTCTGTTTATCTGCATTTAGCACAGCAGCTGCCTGCTGAACGTTATATTTATTATGCTGATACTCTGCACGTACCGTATGGCAATCGTGATAGCCAAGATATTGAAAAACTGACACTAGTAGCAGTAGAATGGCTATACCAAAGAGGCTGTAAACTCATCGTTATTGCTTGTAACAGTGCTTCTGCTCATGGGCTAGAAGCGGCACGTCGCCATTATCCAAACCTTCCTATTGTTGGTTTAGTACCAGCACTCAAGCCTGCTGTAATAGCTAGCAATAGTGGTCATGTGGCAGTACTGGCTACCAAAGCTACTTTAGATGGAACATTGCTCAATCAAGTTATTACTAATATTGCGATGCCCAATGGTACTCAAGTAACCAAATACTTTGATCCGCAGCTGGTGCCGTGGGTAGAGTCTGGAATGCCAGAGACATCTGAGGTCGCGCAACGTTTACGACAACAAGTACAATGTTTTGCGCATGTTGGGGTCGATTACCTAGTGTTAGGGTGTACTCATTATCCTTTTTTTAAAGAGTTTTTGATTAATGAGATTAAAGCGCAGCAATTAGCCATACAAGTGGTAGACTCAGGACAGGCCATCGCCGCACGTGTACAGTCTTTGCTTGCTGAAAAAAACCTATTAGCTCAAGCCAAGGTTTCAGTAACGACTCATAATAACGAAAGACCGCCACTGATTTTTTATGCAACTAAACATGATGATAAGCTGGATAGGCTGATAACGCGTCTTTTAGGGGTGCAAACACAAATCCAGTATATGCTTTGATTGTTAGGCTGAGTCTTCGTACATTAATTTATAGCAGTTCACCATACTATCATTATCAGAATAATTCACTATTAGAATAATTGACATAAAGCACTCACAAACTGCCTGTATTTTGCTAAGATTGTGCTAGGTTAAAGTTTGTAAAAAATAAGTTGTTTAGGCGCTTTTGACTGTCATTACTATCATTGTCGTTGTAGAGGTTATATTGCAAAGTCGTCGCTATCACGTTCATATAATATGCGTAGCCCATGAGCAGCCGTTAATATTAGACGGTTTGGCAGTGTTTTTTCAATCGCGCGCGTTTTTAACTTATGATATTTCGCCTAGACTGCCGCAAGCCTCTTTATATGGGCGGCAATGTATTGACTCTTGCGATCATACGGTCGTTATTGTAGGTGACAGCTATGGCACGACACAGAATTTAGGGGTCAGCCAAATGCATCTGAGCTATTTGAGTTCTAAAGCGAAGCTCAAACCCATGCTCATTTTTATTAAATCTCAAAGTCACGATATTGACACGGGGCGTCAACTGCATGATTTTACCCGTCTGGTCGAGCAACAAGTAGAAGATGTCTATTATTATGATGACAATACTAATATCGATGAGCTTCTCAAGACCGCTTATAACAATGTAGCTGCTAAATGGAATCTGAGACCAAGCTGGGTAAAAGCAGATGATATTAAAGAGCCTCTCATACAGAGTAATTTAACTCAGCAAGGCTCTACGCTAGAAACGGGTACTCCTACTGACGTAATTCGTAAATCCTATAATCCTACCGACAATCTCATTAGCCCGCCAACTGAAAGCGATGATGTGACGGATAACGTAACGCAATCAATTAATCTATTAGAAAAATTCGATATGAAGTACAGTGCTCAAGCTTATGAGGGTGGTAACTTAAGCGATATTACAATGACAACGAGTCTGACTTGGGAACAAGTGTTACATGCGCTGGTACGAATGCCTGGGGCTTTTTCCAGCCACGGTTTACAAGGCTGTCTAAATCGCTTAATCGCTGTTAAGGCAGATAAAGATATCAAAAAAAAGATGCCCAATGTTCATGCAGTCTCGCGCTGTCAAATTGCTCAAGATGACTTAAACAAATTACAGAACCTATTAATTGCTGCGAATTGGATTCAATTGACAGCTTCAGGTGCAAGAACGTCGCAAGAATTATGGAAGCTAACTTTCTATGCCAAAAAGCTATTTGAAGAGAACCAACAGTAAGTAAATCTACTAATCTACTCTGTACGTTAAATTATTCATATAAATGCATTATTGATGTTTACCTTTCATAGTATTTAGCCGACAAAATCAGTAAGTGCTATCGTTGTCTATGATAGACAATGACAGACTACGTTTTGTAATACAAAGCATACGTGTCAGCGGTTGTTAATCTATTATACACTGGCGATAATAGGGTAGTAGATAAGGTTAGTCTGTTAGCAAACAGATTGATCGACGCGAATAACCTTTATAAATAAAGCAAACTTATAAAAAAGCGTTTTTATAATATATCTATAAAAAATGATTTTGTGGAATTTTGCATATTGAACCAAATATTTTAAACTATTAAAGGAGAGCGTAATGACTAACTCTAAACATGATGAGCTAAATCATGAAATTGATGGCCTAGAAAAAGCTATGCATGATGCCGATCAGTTTCGTACATTAGAAGAGCAAGTGGCAGACATGAAACGTCGCGGCATTGATCCTAGTCAAGCCTATAAGGACTTGGATAGGAAAGAGGAAGATAATGATTGGGGCGATGCAACTTGGAAAGAAAATGGTAAGTGGGAGCCAAAAACGCCTGCTGACTTAGATGAAAAAGCTCGCGACAACTGGGATGGCGACAACGGCAAACCGAATCCACCACCTATCGTTTAAACGTTGCTTAAGTATCAACATTATTAGGTAGGTATCTTTGCACAAGTCTCCTAGCAACCAAAAAATATAAAAAAGCCACGCTATCATTAGCGTGGCTTTTTTGTGACTAAACTGAATAATTAAACGAAAATAATATTAATCTACTATTTGCAATTATGAGCCTTCATCGACTCTGACTAAGCGCGTTACGCCATCAATACCGACTACACGACGATAGCGGACATTACTTGAGGTTGCAGGCTGGCTCGGTGATGCATATGAAGGATTACTTGGGGTAATCGTCGTCTGCTGTTGAATCAGCTGACCCATACGATCAGCGGGTGCTGGCATAGAAGGTCGAGAGCTTCCTGGTTGAACATGACCTTGCATGATTTGGCGATGGAACTTTTGCCCTGCACGTCCGTCAGCTGGGAAAATACCACGGCTAGATTGATACTGCTGTATAGCGGTACGAGTATTATCCCCAATGATGCCGTCGACACCGCCAATATCATAACCAGCATTTAATAAGGCTTGTTGGATATCTTTAGCTTGCTGGCGGCTGATACCTGGGTCATCCGTTGGCCATGCCGTTATAAAGTCAGTCTTACTGCTATTTTCGCTAGCAATCAAATCAGATAGATGGGCAATGGCAAGCGCGTAGTTTTCTGAAGCATTATACGAATAAAAAGTATCGAAGTTTTTACCGACTAAAAACGCAGGACCCTCAATACCAGCAGGAAGTAACAAACCTGCACTGCTAAGATCAGAAGGTAACGAATTGCCATTAGCCAGCGTTAAACCTTGATCGCGCCAGTGGCTCATCGATTTTTTATCTTTACGATTGGAGGCTGCCCAAAATCCGTTAGGCAATTTGACTTCGTAGCCCCAAGGCTCACCGGTACGGTAGCCGCGGTTATCTAAGAAATTCGCGGTAGAAGCTAGCGCATCAGGCACGTTATTGACTAAGTCGCGACGACCATCACCATCAAAATCGACGGCCAACTCTAAAAAGGTGCTTGGCATAAACTGCGTCTGCCCAAAAGCACCTGCCCACGAGCCAGTCATGTCGTTTGGTGCGATATCACCATTTTGTACGATTTTGAGCGCGTTGGCATATTCACCTTGAAAGTAGCTTTGACGACGATCAAAACAAGATAAGGTAGCCAACGATTCAAACAATGGTTTTTTGCCTAATGTCTGCCCAAAGTTCGACTCTACGCCCCATACACCCAGTACGTGTTCTGCTTTAACACCATAACGTAATTCAATACTACGCAAAGTATCTGCCCATTGGCGCTTGGCACGAATACCATCTTCTACGCGCTCTTTATCTACCAATACTGATAGATAATCCCAGACGTCCTTTTGAAACTCTGGTTGATAGTTTAACGACTGAATGACACTAGGGTCAGGCTGAGTGGGACGATAATTATCAAAGGTAGAGCTATTAACACCGCGGAATTTACTCGAGTTTTTTAAGCCATCTAGACATTGCTGAAATTCAGCATTGGATAAATTTGGTGCTTCTGGTCGAGCGGCTTGGGCAGTACTGGCTAGACTAAAGCCAATAGCAGCAGCCAATAAAGATAGGGTGGACAATGGAGTCAAACGCATGAAAATATCCTATAAACGTAAAGTGTGACAGACTAAGTAAAGTGCTCAAAAATATAGTATGACAATAGTGCTTTAGAGTAACCAATATTAACGATAAAGAAAAGGTATCGAAGTACTAAGGCTATAAATAATTACTATAGATTGATATAGGTGTGAGATTAGGAGAAGGTTTTGGATAGAGCACAGTTATAGTTTTTGACATCAACCCCAAACATAGTTTGGAGTCAATAAAATGCTATTCATATTTAAAACCAACTACTTTCCCAAAACTACATTCAACTCTTCAATAAAGGTACGAATGCGCTCAGCATTTTTGCCCAAATCGCTACCGCCAACCCGTGATTTACTGCGAATATCGACCAGACGTTCGCTACCTTCATCAGTTACACGTATGACGACATCATCTTGAAAGCCAAACCATGTCGTAGTATCTGTGGCCTCAATGATACCTGCGCTCGCATCATTATTTACGAGCTCCCAGCCCAAATTATTGACGGCTTTTTCGGTAGCTTCCATTAGTTCAGACTTTGGTTGCGTATAGGTTAGTGTTTGCAGTTCAGGATAGGCATCACGTTGTTGCTCTGCAGTCTCAATGCCATCGTACGCGGCAGGATTTGGTGCGTCAGCGCGTAGTGGGGCAATAGCCACAAATTCAGGTGGGTTAATTAAATCGGTCGAAATATCATGGATAGGCGGTACACTTTTAGCAGTATTCATCATGCTAAGTGGAATAATGATAGCAATCGCAGAAAGTACCACTGCTGTCAATGCGCTACTAAGCCTGACTGTATCACGCTTAAATAACACTTGTATACCCAGCAGTACAAGTGCAGCGATACCAGCAAACACGCCAAATTTGAACCCTGTAAATGCAGTACCTAAGTCAAGAATACCAAATTTATAAAGCGGACCTGGTAATGCGACCAGCAAAAAGGCGATTAAGCTGACGAGACTAACTAGAATTTTCATTAGATTTCTCCGTTATGATTGAATCACTGCTTAACCATTATTTGATTATTGCTTAGTCATGGCGCTAATTAATCTCGTTTATTATTCAACAGCCAAATATGCTCTGTCACTGCCAACTTTGGCGCTGAATGTAAACTTGCGACGACGCTTTCAAGCTCAGTAATTTGATAATGGCTACCGTAATATTGCTGCACTTGTGGGCCATTAATTGAAAATGGCGGTCCATCCTTTTTACTTTGATCATAATTTAACGTTAGTAAAATTTGTGAAGTATTGCGACTTAGCTGCCGTACTTGCTCACTATACGATGGACGCATATCGGCTGGCAAAGCAATTAATGCGGCTTTGTCATACACTGCATCAACATTACCGATATCTTCAGCAGTCAACGCAAAAATATCAGCGACCCATAGCGTGACTGTCTGTTCTGCAAGCGGACCCTGATAATATTTAACGGCTGGATTACCCGCATGCTGATGGACGGTAGGGGTGATATTCTGCTCAGCAAAAAACTCTTGTACGGCTGTTTCAACCAATTCAACGCCAACCACGTCATAGCCCTGTGCTGCTAGCCAAACCATATCAATCGACTTACCACATAAAGGCACATAAATTCGGCTACCAGCAGGCAAGTCTAAATGGTTAAAGTGCTTTATTAATAACGGATTAACCTCAGACTGATTAAAACCGATTCGTTTTTCCTGCCAGCGTGTTTGCCAAAATTCAGGGTTCATACGTTCGCCTTTATTCGTTAAGGTTTATATTATTATTTGTTTTTATAATAACCTTTTAAGTGATAATGCTAAAGGTATTAAAAAGCCAAACACTTATATAATAAGCATTTGGCCTTAATTAAATACTACGCTAGAAATTTATTACGAATGAATAACTTTTTATTTAAACTGCCGTTTAGCTCACCATGTATTTACTAAATTCTTTACGTAATTTGGCAAGCTTTGGTGGTATCGCAAAGTTGCAATAAGCTTGTCCTGGGTTTCTGTTAAAGAAGTCTTGATGGGTTTCTTCTGCTTGATAGAATTCAACAGCAGGATGTACTTCTGTGACCACATTGACGCCCATATCGCGCAATTTATTGATGGTACGGTCAACGGTTGGTTTTTGATCTTCGTCAGTGTAAAACACCACGCTACGGTACTGACTACCAACATCATTGCCTTGACGATCCATCGTGGTGGGATCATGGGTGGCAAAAAACACATCGAGTATTACCTCTAACGGTACGATGGATTCATCAAACTCAACATTGATAACTTCAACATGTCCGGTGTTGCCACTGCAGACCGCTTCATAGTTAGCAGATACCGCGTCGCCACCCATGTAACCTGAGACAACAGATTGCACACCTTTTACTGATAAAAATACTGATTCGGTGCACCAAAAACAGCCACCGCCTAATATAATGGTTTGCATAGTTTTTCCTATTATTATTGCTATAAAGGTGAGCTAAGGTCTTTATTTGATTGCAATGTTTTCACTTTTCAATGACTTATTGCTTTCAATAATTTATTACCCTTAGCTCTACTTAATCAGCTTAACAGGCGAGCCAAACGCGATAAGTAACAAACAGTAATGTTATAATGGGCTTTTGCTACGTTAGTCTGCTCTGGGCTAATGCTATTAGTCACATATAGTCAGTGAGATATAAAATCTATCCGTTAACAGCCACGTGCTACTGGTATAAATTTTCCTTGCGTGCTGCGTTCCCAGAGGCTGCGAAAAATTCATCTCAGTAGCACTTTCTCGGTTTTAAAGAGAATCGACTATAGCATTAAACAAATTTGCTGAATAATCCCCAACCAAAGTTCCATTATGGAAACCAAAAATCAAAAACGAGTCGCACCATGAGCCAAGCCAAGCCTGCTATCAAACATGACACCTTATTCACTACGCCACTGGATAAAGCCGCACGCTTTTCTTTCGATGAGCAGGTGGTGGCTTGTTTCCCTGATATGATTCGCCGCAGTGTCCCTGGTTATGGTCAAGTGTTGGCGATGCTGCCTATATTTGCCCGTCGTCATTGTAAGTATCGTCAACAAGATGATAGCGGTCAGCGTGTCAGTCGTATTTATGATTTGGGCTGCTCACTTGGTGCAGCAAGCATGACGTTGGCAGGCGAGTTTGAGCCGCAAGATTTGCAGATTAAAGCGATTGATATCTCACCAGCGATGACGACTGAAGCGACTACTTTACTGAGTGATAATTATCCTGAGCACGACATTGAAGTCATCACTGCTGACATTCGTGATGTCAAGCTTGAACCATGTGATATGGTCATCTTAAACTTAACCTTACAGTTTTTACCAGCTGCTGATAGGGTGGCGGTATTAGAGAATATCTATAACGCCTTGAGCGAGGGCGGCATATTGGTGCTGACTGAAAAGACCCATGCTTTTGATGAACAATACGATGCGTGGTTGGTTGAGCGTTATTATGATTTTAAACGCGCCAATGGCTATACTGAAATGGAAATCAGCGGCAAGCGTAATGCGCTAGAAAACGTCCTTATTACCGATACCTTAGACGAGCATCATGCGCGTTTAACACAGGTTGGTTTTGAGCGTCATCTTACGTGGTTTCAGTTCTTAAACTTTGTCTCTATTGTGGCGTTTAAATAAAAACTATTCTTGGCAATATAGTCTTTTATAATATCCTTCGATCAACATGGTAATCCGCTTTTATGCTTAACGACACTATTCTCCACGCCGAACGTGAACTGTATTTAACCTTGCTCGCATTAGCGCAGCAGCAGCCAAGCGCTTATGAGTGGCTGGCGCAATTGCCGAAATGGCTAGGTGATATAAAAGACAAAGCCAACTATGCGCATGCGCCTGCTTACCAAGCGTCGGTGGCGCGTTTGCCAGAACTAACCGTTAATACTGTCGATCTCAACAGCGATACGTTAACGATTGAGGCAAGTCTTAATGAGTCTCAGCGCAAACAAACGACAGCACTGCTCAAGCAGCTAATGCCGTGGCGTAAAGGGCCGTTTCAAATTGGTGGTAAGTTTGGCGATGATGAGTCAGGTATTAAGATCGATACCGAATGGCATAGTGATTGGAAATGGCAGCGAGTCGCACCGCATTTGGGCACATTAAAAGGTCGGCGTGTACTCGATGTGGGTGGCGGCTCTGGTTATCATGGTTGGCGTATGGCAGGGGCAGGCGCGGATACGGTTATCATCATAGATCCGTCATGTCTGTTTTACCATCAGTTTATGGCGATTCGTCATTTCGTTGGTACTGCCGATGCCCATGAGACAGGCCGCTATCGTACTCATTACATTCCTGTACCGCTTGAAGCCTTGCCTGAGCACAGTCAGTTATTTGATACGGTATTTAGCATGGGTGTGCTGTATCATCGTCAGTCACCGTTTGAGCATTTGCAACAGCTCAAAGGGCAACTGGTAAAAGGCGGTGAGTTGGTGCTTGAGACCTTAGTCATTGAAGGCGATGCTAATACCGTACTGGTGCCGCATGACCGTTATGCGCAGATGAATAACGTATATTTCTTACCGTCGGTGGCGGCATTAATCGGTTGGTTAGAAAAAGCAGGGTTCACTGACGTCCGTTGCGTCGATGTGGCAATGACCTCGACTGAGGAGCAGCGCAAAACCGAATGGATGACTTATCATTCATTAGCAGATTTCTTAGATCCCAATGATGCTACAAAGACCTTGGAAGGTTATCCTGCACCGATGCGCGCGACCATCATTGCCAACAAGTAACTTCGATTAGAAAACGCTGCTAATTAATTGCTGACCATCAAGGTCATATGCTTTTTTATAAACATACTGACTGATTACTGCTGAGTTGCAAGGACGCAATATGGCAAGTTTAATAAAAACCCTAAAACAAGACTGGTCATTGTCCGCCTCGGTAGCCGGTTTTTTAGCCGTGCTTATCGCTTATGCTGGGCCGTTGGTTATATTTTTTCAGGCGGCGCAAGCAGCGCAAGTATCCGATGCAATGATGGCGTCTTGGATTTGGGGCATCTCTATCGGTGCTGCCATACCCGG
The DNA here is from genome assembly GCF_040309845.1 of Psychrobacter sp. S1-30-MNA-CIBAN-0213. Taxonomy (NCBI): domain Bacteria; kingdom Pseudomonadati; phylum Pseudomonadota; class Gammaproteobacteria; order Moraxellales; family Moraxellaceae; genus Psychrobacter; species Psychrobacter sp. S1-30-MNA-CIBAN-0213. Next base: position 23,712 of record NZ_JBEOPE010000014.1, read on the forward strand.
TATTTATTTATCTATCAAATATAAAACACCTATCGTGGCTGGTTGGTCGGCGCCTGGTACAGCGTTACTTGTCACTTTATTTCCGCAGATGAGCATCAATGAAGCGGTTGCTGCTTATATTGTCTCTGCCATTGCCATTTTTTTAGTCGGTATCACCGGATCATTTGATAAGATCCTAAAGTGGATTCCAAACGGTATTGCCGCTGGCATGATGGCGGGTATTTTATTTCAGTTTGGTTTGGATCTGTTTGTGGCGATGGATACCATGCCTGTCATCGTCTTTAGTATGTTGGCGTGCTATTTATTGGCCAAACGCTTCTCACCACGATATACCATGATTTGGGTGTTGTCATGCGGCGTTATATTAAGTGTTTTATTTGGCAAAATGAATCCTGTCGATATTAACTTGGCAATAACCATACCTAAATTTATATCGCCAGAATGGACGTGGCGCTCGGTATTCAACCTTGCGCTTCCGCTCATTCTTGTCAGCTTAAGCGGACAGTTTTTGCCCGGTATGGCTATCCTGAGGTTGAGTGGTTATGACACGCCAGCGAAACCTATTGTAAGTGTTTTTAGCGTTGCTTCTATCGCAGTCGCTTGCGTCGGTGGCATTACCATTGCGTTGGGCGCTATTACTGCCGCTCTATGTACCGGAAAAGATGCACATGAATGTAAAGACAGGCGCTATATTGCTGGTATCGCCAACGGTATCTTTTATATCTTAGGAGGCTTGTTCGCTGGTAGTATTGTGGCGGTATTTAGCCTGCTACCTAAAGAGTTGATTGCAGCGCTGGCAGGACTTGCACTAATTAGCGCTATTTCAGCTAATATTCATATTGCGATGAAAAATGACAGTCAAAGAGAGTCGGCCTTGATTACTTTTTTAGCCACTGCATCTGGTATGCAGTTTCTAGGGTTGAGCTCGGTATTTTGGGGTGTGCTTATCGGTATGATTGCCTATTATGTATTAGAGCGTATTATGCATTCGTCAACGATAAAGGCTTAGATCAGCCACTTTTTAAAGGCGACTTCTAATAGCAGCTTGAGCAAGAAGCCCACAAAACCTGCTCCCAAAGCTAAAAATATCCAAAAAGTACCAGCACGACCGGCTTCGGATTTTTTAGAAATATCCCAAACAATAAAGAATAGAAACGCAATAAATATGGGTAGCAATACGTACAGTCCCCAACTGGTAACGGTACTAGCAGCAATAGCAAACATGGCATAATCCTATAAAGTAGTAACGTGTCCTCTATTTATATCTATTATTCTATAGCTTCTTTTCGTAACAATCGCCCTAACAAAGAAAGCGGGTCACCACTTATAAAATAAGCAGTGATAAATAAAATAAACGAGCAGTAAATAGAGGAGTACAATACAAACCGTCATTATAACGCGGAAGTGAGTTGGTATAAACTGTCGCTATTAGTGGGGCAACAGGAACGCTACAATTAGCATGGCAAATTTATCATCGCCAATTAGCAATATCATCCTATTCATACCGTATTAAATTGGCCTAAATTAAATTAAAAGGCTGACAAGTCTGTTATCTATATTAATTATCAGTGCCAGCTATCATAACAGTAAGATTTTAGCGCTAATTTTGGTGCAAATAGTGCAATAAAGCGCAAAGATTGTTATATTTACAGGTTACTTATCTTTTTACACTAATTTCTCCCCTACAAAGTCAGTCGCTATAGTCAATCCACTATAAAAGAGTTACAGCATTAACCTCGCTTGAAGTATTACTTATACATCTGCACTCGGTTGCCTTGACCCTCTTTTAAATTGAATCAACTATATTATAATAAGCAGTTATCGACTGCGCGCATTCACTACATTTCATACTGTTTTTTGTTGTTTATTTAATTGAGTTCAAATCCCTATGTCACAAGCCCAAATTGATACGCTAGCATCCCTATTTAATGATGCTATTCGCACCCTACAAGCTGATGGTGAGCTACCAGCTGATTGGCAGAATAATAGCCAAATTACTCGTACTAAAGACCTTAGTCATGGTGATTTTGCTAGTAATATCGCGCTCACGGCTGCCAAAGCAGCTAAGACCAACCCACGTCAGCTTGCTGAAAAGATTGTCAGCGCGTTACCTGAAAACCAAAATATTCGCCAAGTAGAAATCGCAGGCCCGGGGTTCATTAATGTATTCTTAAATGCCGAAGCTAAATTTGCCGTATTGGACGATATTTTTAAGTTGCAGGAGCGTTTTGGTTTAAGCGATCAGTTTGAAGGACAAAAAGTACAAGTTGAGTTCGTTTCTGCCAATCCAACGTCTAGCCTACATGTTGGTCACGGACGCGGTGCCGCATTCGGTATGAGCGTGGCAAACCTGCTTGAAGCAATCGGTTATGACGTTACGCGTGAGTATTATGTCAACGATGCCGGTCGTCAAATGGATATCTTGGCGACCAGTACTTATTTACGTTATCTAGAGACCAATGGTGAGCAAATAGTATTCCCAGTCAATGGTTATCAAGGTGACTATGTCAGTGATATTGCCCAGACATTAAAAATGCAACATGGTAATAGCTATGTACATAGCTTTGCAGAAATTGCTAAAGATGTGCCAGAAGATGCTCAGTTTGAGATAAACGCTGATGGCGAAAAGACATTGCTGTCAGGCGATAAAGAAGCGCACATCGATGGGCTTATTTTCAACAGCAAAGCCTTGCTTGGCGATAGCTATGAGCTGTTTTTAAATGCGGCATTAAGTAGTATTTTAGCCGATATCAAAGACGACTTAAACGACTTTGGCGTACGCTATGAATGCTGGTTCAGTGAAAGATCTATTGATAGCGAGATTGAACCTGCCCTGCAAGTGTTAGATGAAAAAGGCTATCTATACGAAAAAGACGGTAATATTTGGTTCAAATCGACTGATTTCGGTGACGAAAAAGATCGTGTTGTACGCCGTGCTAACGGTCAGACGACCTATTTTGCTTCTGATATTGCTTATCATAAAAACAAGTTTGATCGCGGTTTTGATAAAGTCATTAACGTCTGGGGCGCAGACCATCATGGTTATGTACCACGGGTAAAAGCGGCACTATTAGCGCTTGGTATCGATGCTGAACGTCTTGATGTGGTATTGGTACAGTTTGTGGCATTATGGCGCGGTAGTGAAAAAGTGCAAATGTCGTCACGTTCGGGCAAGTTTGTCACCTTACGTGAGCTGCGTCACGAAGTGGGTAATGATGCGGCGCGTTTCTATTATGTGGCACGCAAACCTGAAGTACATGTTGATTTTGATTTAGAGCTTGCCAAATCACAAAGTAAAGATAACCAAGTTTATTATATCCAGTACGCACATGCGCGTGTTTGCCGAGTGTTAGAAAAGCTGCAAAAAAGCGGTCTTGTTGTGAACGATGCGATTGGTCTTGAGCATCAAAACTTGCTCACTGCCCCTAATGAAGATGAGCTGATTAAACTACTAGCAGGTTATCCGGCGACATTACTACGAGCCGCGACAGGTTACGAGCCGCATGTATTGACCAATTATCTAAAAGATTTAGCCGCGTTATTTCATGGTTGGTATGACACCAATCGTATTTTGCCTGTAAGCTTGACCTCAGGTGAGACGCCAAGTCAGGAAGAAGTTGATTTGATGCAAGCGCGTCTACGTTTGTCTAAAGCCGTACGTCAAGTATTGGCCAACGGGCTTAGTTTATTAGGGTTGTCTGCACCGTCTAGCATGTAGTACAGATACAGGCGACTGATAGCAATAATTTGATTATGATAGATAGATTCAGTAGGGAGAAAGAGATCCATGCTAGCCAAAAAACCTAAAGGTGCGACTGAAAAGCGCAAATCAAGTAGCGTATCAGGCTTATTATGGATGTTTGTCGGGGCCATATTAACCCTTATGATCGGGGTATTTTTATACCTCTCACCATTATTTAACTTTAGTCCTGCTGATAGCACTGCTGGGACAGACCCTGATCGTCAGGTACAACAACGTGTTGAGACCGATACTGATAATAGCGATTATGAGTTCTATGATATTTTGCCCAATCAAGAAATGGCCACTATTCCTGATGAAGATATTGGTGAGACAGGTGACGGTCAAGTAGGTGATATGGGTGCTTTTGAGCCAGATGTGGTTGTCACTCAGCCTAAAAATAACTCTGCCAGTCGCAATGATGATACAGGTAACTTCGGTATCTCTGAAAGCACCGTTATTGAGCCTAATCGTGGTAATAGTGCGGCAACTAACAATAGTGGCGATGATATTGTTATTGTCGAAGAAGATGCAACCTATGATGGGTCAGCGCCTGCTGGAAATACGGCAAACCGAGCAAATAACACAGGTGCGGGTACTGCAAGCATCCAACAAGCTAAACCTGCTGCCACTTATATTTTGCAAATCAATAGCTTCGGTGATGCGGATGAAGCCGATCGCCGCCGTGCGCAAGTACTGATGGCTGGTGTAGACGCTAGAGTTGTGAAAAATACGACGGGTAATGGTTTGCCAATTTATCAAGTCATTTCGCGCCCGATGAATAGCCGTCAAGCAGTGACCACTGCACAGCAGCGCTTACAAAATAATGGGATCGACTCTATTATCGTTGAGCAGCGTCGTTAGTTTTAACTATCTATAATAGTTTTAGTCATCTGTTCATGATAAAAAAAGCGTCGTAATGACGTTTTTTTTATCTCTTATTTTTACTCAGCTGTTTTATTGTACCTTGCTTATCAAACATCCACGAAGAGTATAGCTATGACTGTATCTAACTCCGCAACAGCATCTACTGGCATGATTAAAACATTTTTTCAAAAGTATTTTATCGATGCCTTTACAGGTATGGCTCTAGGTCTGTTTGTCACCCTGATTGCTGGTCTTATCATCTCACAAATCGGTGGCTGGTTAGACTTGCCCGCATTGGTCGCTGTCGGCAAGCTGGCTTCGATTTTGATGGGCGCTGGTATCGGAGTGGGTATTGCTTATTACCTTAAAGCACCAACGTTAGTCATGCTCAGTTGCTTGGTAGCAGGCATGCTTGGGGCACATTCTGAAGCACTAATGGCAGGGACGCTTTTCACGTCGCAAGTGGGCGGACCTGCAACCTTTGTGGCTTTACCTGGTAATCCGATAGGGGCGTATCTGGCCTCAGTATTCGCCTATCGCGCTGGTACTTGGGTCGCGGGTAAGACTAAGCTCGATATTTTGTTGGTGCCGTTATTAGTATGTGGTGTTGCTCTATTGGTCTGTGCGCTACTTAATCCACCTATCGTCGCTGCTGTCGATGCCATTGGACAAGGTATCCAAGCGGCCACTGAGCTACAACCATTATTAATGGGTATTGTCATTGCAGTGGTGGTTGGTATTTTATTGACACTGCCAACTTCAAGCGCGGCGATTTGTATTGCCATTGGGCTTGGTGGTTTGGCTGGTGGGGCAGCTGTCGTTGGCTGCGCAGCACATATGATTGGCTTTGCCGTTGCCAGTTTCAAAGATAACGGTGTGAGTGGTGTAGTATCTCAAGGTCTCGGCACGAGTATGCTACAAATTCCTAATGTATTAAGAAAGCCGCTAATACTATTACCAGCAGTTATCGCTAGCGCCATCGTCGGTCCTATCGCGACGGTAGGCTTTGGACTAGCCTGTACGGCTACAGGCGCTGGTATGGGAACTGCGGGACTGGTCGGCGTGTTTGGCGTTATTGAAGCGTCGCAAGGTATTATGAGCACAACGGAGTTATGGACAGCGATTATTTTATTAATGTTTATATTACCAGCTGTGATTGCTGGAACAGTCGCTTATGTGATGCGCCGTATGGGCTGGTTAGTTGCTGGTGATATGAAGCTGCCTTAAGCTTTATAAGTTTGAATATCTTTAATGATTTCTAAAATAGAAAAGCCCAGCTATCTAAATTAACTGGGCTTTTTATACGGGAAATTTTGGCTATATCTTAAGCGCCTTTTTAACGACGAACATCTTTGGGGGCATCACCGTTTGGCCAATCTTTATCTTTATTAGCTTTTACAGGGCGTGGTAAATGAGTAAAGTAGCCAGCAATATCGACCGCTTCTTGATCACTTAGCGAGTTGCCTTGCCCAAATGGCATTTTACCTTTGATAAAGGATGCAGCGGTATAAGTTCGTGCCATACCTGCGCCATCGTTAAAGGACTTGTCTCCGGCAACAGCTGGATAAACATAGGTGCCATCATCGTTATACTGACCTTCTCCATTCTCTCCATGACAAACGCTACATTTTTCAGCAAATAGTTTTTTGCCATTATCACTGTTTGGCTCTAAGGTTTTATCTACCTTAACAAAGCCACGGCCTTCAGGTGAGACGCCGTAAGGTAAGTCTTGCGACAACCAGCTCATATAAGACACCATTGCGTTCATATCATCTGAACCTAAATCAAGCGCCTTGCCATTCATTGAGCGCTCAAAACAACCATTGATCCTCTCTTGAATGGTATTGACACGACCAGCACGTGTGCGATAAATAGGATAAATACCTGGCATACCGTTCCAAGGTGCAGCGTAGGCTTCTGAACCGTTGCCCAAGTGACAGCTGGTACAGTTAAGCTGGTTGCCCACGTTATCTGGCAATTCTTTATAAGTATGATTGGCAATTTGTAGGCCACGGCGTACCGCTGCGCCAAATTCATCATTTGGAATAGTAGACTCATCTGGCATGCTAATGGTTAGTTTGGCACTTGGCTTTGCGATCATGTCCTCTCTAATTTCTGCTGCACGTGCTTCAAGTGATTTTACTCGTGCTAAGGCTTCAGCTTCTTCGACACGGTCAACAGCTTTGGTATCAGTTTCACTACAAGCTGTCATGCTCGCAGTACCAATAGTAAGGATAGCAGCCATGAGGATGGAAAGGGAAGGCTTGACCCTTAAGTTGGTTCGTAAAATTATTTTCATTGGAATATCCTTATTATAAAAAATAATATGTAAATCCGTATTTTCGTGATAACTTAATCTGCATGATGACAATAATAAACTTAATTTTCGTGGAAACGATTGAATAAGTAATCAATCTGTGAGTTGCCAGTAACATTATTGTATCAAATATAAATATGTAAAGTATATAAAAACGTAAAGTGTTTTTATATTTAAGATAAATGTTAATTTAATTTTATTAAATATAAGAACCTTTCTATTATTCTATTGATAAAAAAAGCGCTTAAACATTGCTAGTGTTTAAGCGCTTTTTTACGAGTAATAACTTCTAGAATAGATTATTTGTCCATGCTTGGTTTTTTATTGCGACGCGGTTTTAGCTTGCGAGACAACTTATTAACATCGTTTAACACTTGACTATAACTCGCTGGAAATACGCGCTGTACAGCATCTATCATCTTGGCATCATTACCAATCAAACAGCGTGGCTGATTGGTCGCGGTAGCATGCAAGATAATCCAAGCGGCCTCGCTGGCATCAAATTTCAAAAACTTATTAAAACTTCTAATAGCTTTGGGGCCAGTACGCATGCCAATGTCGTTTATGCTGTCATTACCGCGTGCACTGTTGGCGATATTGGTTTTGATACCACCTGGATGGATACAAGTTGCTGACACGCCGCAGCGCTGGATATCTAACTCTTGGCGCAGGCTTTCGGTAAAGCCGCGTACAGCGAATTTGCTGGCGTTATAAGCAGATTGTGAAGGCTGAGCAGTCAAACCAAATAAGCTTGAGATATTTACGATATGACCATGCTCATTAAACTGGCGTGATTTGCTTTTTTTGCCATTACTGTAATCAATTTCGCTTTGTTTCACACTGTTTTTAATCAGTGGCAAAAACGCCTTAGTGCCATAAACCACACCCCAAAAGTTGATATCCATTACCCATTCAAGCTCGCTAATGCTACTGCCCTCTACGGTAGAGTAGAGTGCCACGCCTGCATTATTAAAGATAAAATTTACTTTGCCATGATTGCTCATGACCTCATCTGCCCAAGCTTCAACCGCTTTATTGTCTGAGACATCGAGTATTGTGGTGGTCACTTTTATATCGTAACCAACGAGTAAATCCTTGGTTTGTGTCAACTGCTCAGCATTGATATCGGATAGCGCGACATGACAGCCCATTTGCGCTAAATGAATGGCAATCTCGCGCCCCATGCCAGAGCCGGCACCAGTGATAGCCCCGACATGATCGCGATAATAGGGAGCAATGTCATGGTCTTGATTGGATGAAAAAGGCAAGTGTTGGCGTAATGAGCTCGCCATAGAGGTCAGGTTACGAAGCATAATATACAGTCCTTTGTATCATAGGTGTAGTCAGTTCGAAATAAAATCGATACGTCAATATTGTCGTGCTACTGGTATAAATTTTACTTGCTTGCTGTGTCTACGCTGACAGAGGCTGCGCAAAATATATCCCAGCAGCACTGTATCGGTTCTAAAGCGAATCGACTATAGTAGGTATTCAAACGTGCAATTTACGCTAGAATACATAAGCTAAATATAAGAATTTAAACAGAACATCTACCTTAGCATGATTTTAATTTTATCTACTTATCATTAATAGACGCAGCTGTCATTTTCGGTGTAATGGACATTTTGAGGATTCAGTGAAGACAAATAAACAGACATAAAAAAAGCGTCTTAGCACGATATGCTAGACGCTTTTTCTACAGTGATAGCCAGTTAATGATAATTAACTGTCTTAACTGAACAATAAATTAAGCAATTTTAGGTGTTTTACCTTCGTTGATAACCTGCTCATCAACCATTACTGTTTTGGCGTTCTTCATTGATGGTAGCTCATACATCGTTTCAAGTAAGGCATTTTCAACGATAGAGCGCAGACCACGGGCACCCGTTTTACGCTCCATAGCTTTTTTGGCGATAGCAGCAAGCGCTTCATCGGTAAAGCTAATATCAGCACCTTCCATATCGAACAGATATTTGTACTGCTTAACTAGAGCATTCTTAGGCTCTGTCAAAATCTGTTTAAGGGCTTCTTCATCAAGCTCTTGTAATGCAGCGAGAACGGGTAGACGACCAATCAGCTCAGGAATAAGACCAAACTTGATTAAATCTTCTGGCTCAACTTGTTGTAGTAAGTCTGAGCTGCGACGGCTATCATCTTTTGAGCTCACATCAGCATTAAAGCCAATACCGCCTTTTTCAGTGCGCTGCTGAATCACTTGATCAAGACCTGCAAATGCACCACCAACGATGATGAGGATATTGCTGGTATCTACTTGAATCAGCTCTTGCTGTGGATGCTTACGTCCACCGTGTGGCGGGATAGCAGCTACCGTACCTTCGATGAGCTTTAGCAAGGCTTGTTGTACGCCTTCGCCTGACACATCACGAGTGATAGACGGGTTATCGCCTTTTTTACTGATTTTATCAATCTCATCAATATAGATGATACCTTGCTCAGCTTTACTCACATCATAGTCAGACGCTTGCAATAGCTTTTGTACGATGTTTTCAACGTCTTCACCGACATAACCTGCTTCGGTCAAAGTAGTAGCATCAGCCATCGCAAAAGGTACATCTAGCAGACGCGCCAATGTTTGCGCCAGTAAAGTCTTACCAGAGCCAGTTGGACCAATTAGCAAGATGTTACTCTTAGCCAACTCAACCATTGCATCGTCAGCGCCAATTTTAGATTTTTTACTGTCATTAGCTAAGGTTTGGCTGACTTTTAGACGCTTATAATGGTTATAAACGGCAACAGCTAACGCCTTTTTAGCAGCGTCTTGACCGATAACGTACTCATCAAGCTTGGCACGCAACTCTTTAGGCGTTGGCAATTTTTTATTGACCCATGAGGTATCGATATCGCCATCAGAGTCATCATCGGTAGCACTATCAGCGATTAAATCAGTACATAATTCAATGCATTCGTTACAGATATTGGCATCATCAGCAGCAATTAGTTGCTTAACTTCGCTTTTGGCTTTACCACAAAACGAGCAATGTGGGTTGTTATCTTCTGCCATATACAGGCACTCCTAAAATTTAAAACTCATACCATTCCCAAAAAACAAGCAAACACACAGTCATTAAACTGGTCAGACTCGCGAAGTCTACAGGCGTAGTACTTACGCTCATCTTCCGCGTTAAATTTAGTTTTTGGAAAAGGTATTATCGTTAACTTCATATTATATAGCTGCAAAGCAAATGCTTCTATTACAACGAAGCAGGGCGGCGTTCTAATACTTCATCAACCAGACCGTATTCTTTTGCTTCTTTGGCATCTAACCAAAAGTCACGCTCAACGTCTTTTTCGATTTTTTCTACTGGTTGACCAGTACGCTCAGCCAAAATCTCGTTTAAGCGCGCACGAGTTTTTAGAATTTCACGAGCATTAATTTCGATATCTGTTGCCTGACCTTGAGCACCGCCTGAAGGCTGGTGAATCATGACGCGAGAATTGGCTAGTGCATAACGTTTGCCTTTTTGACCAGCGGCCAACAGGAAAGAACCCATGCTATAAGCACCGCCCATACAAATGGTAGATACTTCAGGCTTGATAAAGTTCATGGTATCAAAGATAGCCAAACCGGCACTGACTGAGCCGCCTGGTGAATTGATATATAAATGAATGTCTTTATCAGGGTTTTCAGCTTCTAAGAATAATAGCTGCGCTACGATAAGGTTAGCCATATGGTCTTCGACTTGACCGGTCAAAAAGATAACGCGCTCACGTAATAGACGCGAGAAAATATCAAAAGAGCGTTCACCGCGTGACGATTGCTCAACGACCATCGGTACTAAAGCACCTTGAGTATTTTGAGCGCTTTGCACATTAGTGTGTGCACTCATTAGCATATCGAAATGAGGGTTAGCAGTGATGCGTTCATAATCTGTCATAAAATGTCCTATAGATAAATAATTGCATAAAATAGTTATATAGAATGAGCTAAGGATTTTGCAATGATACGGTGTAATAGCTGTACGTTAAATAGCGTATCGAATAATAATCGTGTTTAAGTGTTATAAAATATTAAACTCTGCTCAACATGAATTTGCTGTAATCAACAATAATTATGATTCATTGCAAAAACTGGAACTATGATAACTGGTTTAATTATTGGGCTGTATCTAATTTCAGTTAACTTTAATAATAATGCTCAATAACTGTGCTTTCATAATAGCTACGTTCACAATAACCACTTAAACCACTATATGAAGAATTGTCCCCTATTGATAGGGTGTCTGTGCACAATTATCAAGGGGCTAGCACATAAACTACGAATAAAAATGCCCCAACAAATTGTTAGGGCATTCATATTACATTCTAGACCAATAGCGCTAAAACGCTAAATTACATAGCTTGTTGCTGTTGTTGCTGAGCAGCAAGTAGGTCTTGATAGCTAACTTCTTTGTCAGTTACTTTACCTTGCTCGATTAGATAATCAACCACTTGGTCTTCTAAAACAACAGACTCAATGTTTGCACGTTGTTGCTTATCAGTCGTGTAGTACTCGATTACTTCTGCTGGATCTTCGTAGTTTTCTGCTGCTTCTTTAATGAAGGTTTCAACGCGATCTTGATCTACTTCTATTTTTTGCGTATCGATAACACGGGCAACGATGATACCAAGACGGGCAGCACGTAGCGCTTGCTCTTCAAACAGCTCGTTTGGCAGCATGTCTTTATCAAAGCTCTCAGCATTCGCACCGAACTGCTGAGAAAAACGTTGCATCATCATGTTGCGTTGACGTTCGATTTCTTGCTCTAGCATAGCGTTTGGTACGTCAAACTCGTTCTTTTCTAACAATGCATCAAAAGTCGCTTGCTTAACTTGGCTACGGGCAGCGTTTTTGATTTCGCGTTCCATGTTTTTGCGCACGTCAGCTTTTAGCTTCTCAACACCGCCTTCTTTTACGCCGAATAGCTCAAGGAACTCTTCATTGATTTCTGGTAGCTTAGACTTTTCAACCAATTTTACGTTGATTTTGAACTGTGCTTCTTTACCAGCCAAGTTTTCAGCTTGGTAATCTTCTGGGAAAGTTACGTCGATCGTTTTTTCTTCGCCAGCTTTCATGCCTTTGATGCCAGCTTCAAAACCTGGAATCATTTGGTTGCTACCGATGACTAGTTTGAAGTCTTCAGCAGAGCCGCCTTCGAATTTTTCGCCGTCGATTGAGCCTTCAAAGTCAAAAGTAACCTGATTGCCTTTATCGGCTTTACCTTTTTTCTCAACGAACTCTTCACGCTGCTTTTGCAAGTTTTCGATCATGGTGTCAACGTCTTCCTCTTTAACAGACGCAGAATGACGCTCAACTTCGATCTCATTAATACCTTGGACGTCAACTTCTGGGAAGATCTCAACAGTCGCTTGATAAACTAAGAAGTCGTCTTCAAGTTTTACATCGTCAATATTAGGCATGCCTACGGCACGGATATCTTCAGATTTGATCGCTTCAAATACAGTATCACGGATGACATCGTTGATGACTTCTTGCTGAATACCAGCACCATACTGAGAGCGGATATGTGACATAGGGACGTTACCTTTACGGAAACCGTCAATCTTGGCAGTTTTCGCCACTTGGCGAATACGACCTTCGACTTTGTTTTGAATTTTTTCGACAGGAACTTTCACAGTCAGCTGAGTTTCTTTTTCTGACAGCTTGTTGGTTGTGACTTGTAAATCTGTAGCCATGTTGATTACACCTTTATGATTAAAATAACAGGCAATCGCACCTCAAAATACGTACGGGTTATGTCGATTGCCATTGGAATGAATAGGGTTTTCGATACTTATATCTCGATAATCAGATAGAGCAAATAACCATATCTGATATCCAATATCGAGAGTGAATCACCAGCGTTCTCTACCTAATGCGCTTCAATCACCATTGCTCTTTCATAAATGGTAGAGATAACCGGATTCTTTCGATAAAATTTTAAAAGTAGAACAGTATAATCTATCTGTTAATTAAAGTAAAAGCTATCTGTCACGATAGGCGGTAGGCAAAATCGCTAATAAACTTATACTAAAAATTAATACTGAGAAACTTATATTAATAAAAACTACTAATTGTACTGACTATCAATGGTTATAACTAAATAGTTACAACTGTTGTAATAGCTGCCGAATGGCTTGACCACGATGGCTGATGCTATTTTTATCAGTGGCGCTTAAGCTTGCCGCTGTCGCTCGTATATCTGCCAACCAAAACAGTGGATCATAACCAAACCCACCATCACCATGCGGTGCATCTAAGATTTCACCGTGCCACAAGCCTTGTGCGATAATCGGTAGCGGATCGTCAGCATGGCGTACCATTGCCAATACGCAAACAAACATGCCTTTAATAGGCGTATCCGGCTGCTCATCACGGACAGGGCGCAAGTCAGTGACGAGCTTGGCGTTGTTTTTGGCATCATTGCCGTGCTCACCTGCATAGCGAGCCGAGTAGATGCCCGGTGCATTATCCAATACGGGAACGCATAAGCCTGAGTCATCGGCAATAGCAGGTAGTCCACTGACTCGGCTAGCGTGACGCGCCTTAATAATGGCATTTTCAACGAAGCTTAAGCCGTCCTCGACAGCGTCATCAATGTTTAACTGCCCTTGTGGTACGATAGTAACGTCTAAGTTGGCTTCAGCGAACAGTCTTTTAAATTCTGCGAGCTTGCCTTTATTATTACTGGCGAGTACCCATTTTTTTGGCATGTGATTTTGAGTAGATTCGGGTGATGATGAAGCATAGCTCATAAGATACGTCCGTTATTGTTTGATGAAACTGACTAGGTTTCAGAAAGTTTAAAGGCTCTAATATGCTGACTATATTATCGCATAACCTTTTTCGCTCAAAATAGTTGCGTTATTCATACTGAAAATTAATAATAAGAGTTAACGGAAAATAGTTACCTTTATCCGCAGTATTTAGCGTTTAAAGCCTTATAAATAGGGACTATAACATTCGGTAACTGATATTGTCCTAATGTGTTGCTATAATAGCTGGCAAGCTACAGTGAATTATAGCTTATAGCTTGTGAATTTAAAGTTAATAATAGCTTTTAAGTCAATCACTTGGCTTTTGAGTGAATAACAATGCTTACGCTAATTTGTTTAAATTAGCCTTTAGATTCATCCTGATGGGACTAGCTCATCAAGCAATAACGTTCATTCATTAACAATAAACCCAGCCAATTTAGCTCGGTGTTTTGTGTATTGTCTTTAAGATAAACAAAATACGAGTGGCCAAATAAGCAAGGATAAAATAACTATGTCAAAGATTACTTTACCAGACCTACCTTATGCAAAAGACGCACTTGAGCCGCATATAAGCGCTGAGACGCTAGAATATCATCATGATAAGCATCATGCTGCCTATGTAAACAAGTTAAACGATTTGCTACCAGGTTCTGGTCTAGAAGACAAAACATTGCCAGAAATCATCGAAGCGACGTCAAAAGATGATAGCAAGCAAGGTATGTTTAACCAAGCAGCGCAAGTATGGAATCACACGTTCTATTGGAACTGCATGACGCCAGACAATGGTGGTGGTGAGCCAACAGGCGATCTAAAAGCCAAAATCGAAGAAGATTTTGGTAGCTATGATAAGTTCCGTGAAGAGTTTAAAAATGCAGCGTTAACACAGTTCGGTTCTGGTTGGGCATGGTTAGTTGCTGATAAAGAAGGCGGCAAACTGTCTATCGCTAAAACTGCCAACGCTGATACGCCACTGGCACATGGTCAAGTAGCGGTATTGACTTGTGACGTATGGGAACATGCTTACTACATCGATTATCGTAACCGTCGTCCTGACTATGTTGACACGTTTCTAGACAAGCTAGTGAACTGGGACTATGCAAATGCGAAATATAAAGGTCAAGATGCTGGCGTTGAAGAGTAATCTTTAGCCACTAAGTATTTGATTTGAAAAAAGGACGCTGAGAGGCGTCCTTTTTTATTGAGTTTTTTATGTTAGCCCGATAAGTATTCGAATACGGCAGATGTCGCTTCGTTTTTTATATATCTAGATCTAACTTTACCAACATAGTAGGCTTCTTGTATTTTCTCTTCATCAGCATTAAGAACATCTCTTATTTGGTTTAATCCAAGGCCTTCTAAAGCTCCAATTAACCAGTTTGGCAGATCTAGAAAGCTAACTGATTTCGATAATTGTTTATCAAGTGCTTGATTGATTACAGAGTCATCAAAGTCTGTGACTTCAGGACTCAAACTATCATATACAGAGTGATTAGCGCCAAACTCTGACATTCTCTTAATAGTAGCGTTTTTAATTATAGGCAAACCTGTTTGTACAGGAATGTTTTCTAATGAAAGTAAACAACCTGCATTTACGCTATACCTTGTTCCTATCTCACTTCGTGTGGCTTTCACTGCTTCTGTATGAAGTGAAATTATTCCAGTATAACAAAGTAAGTTCAGTGCTTTTTTAACTGTTTCTGGAGCGTCTCTATGAATCCAAAAGAAACGACTCGTTTTTTTGTCTTCAGCAGTATAGTTATCGTTTTTACCTTTGATTTCTGGTAATACATAATCCTCAACAAAGTTTCTACCCCAGTCAATGAAGCTAGTAAAGCCTGAGTATTTTTCTGATAAAAGCGTATGTTCTTCCCATATGTCACTTTTGTAAAATGATTTAATAACTGTATTTACTTCTTTTGAATTGACTGAAGATGCTAAGATAAGTGTCTTTAGTAGAACTCTAGGATTACCATTTGCGGCGTAAGATAAAATTGAAAAATTAGCCATATTTTTCGCAATTTTCCCAAGAAGATTACTATCTGCTTGCTTTTCAACAATCTTCCTCATGTATTCTACATATCCAGCATTTGCTACATCTCTTTCCAGATAAACAAATGTAGCATCATGAATAGGTTGGAAATTATCACCAAAGGATGTTACACCAGGATATACAGCTGCATTACAATTAATATAAGGGCTATTTATATCACGATATAAGTTGAAAAACTGGCGCTGTTGACTTGGGCGTAATATATGAGCAGCTTCATCTATGAAAAAATTGATTGATTCAATGCCTGCTGTTTCACATATGTCTTCTATAGCTTCTTTGAAGTCATCTATAGAAGGCAAGTCGGTAGTATCTATTACTCTTGAGTTGCTCTTCCATGTTTGTTCGAACTCAGAGACTAACCTATCAAGATAACTCTCTCCCTCATCGCTAGATCTTTCTCCTAATAAAGAGGCTGGCATAGAAATTCCAAGCTTTTTTATGCTTCTTAAAAAAGCAGAGCACATTTTCGCAAGCATCCATTGATAAAAATCATGTTCCTCATTCAACTGCAAAACCGATCCTTGAGTAAAGGAAAGGTATACGGGGACTACATTTTTTTCAGCAATATCTCTTTTCAGCTCTGCTTCAGCTACTCTTAGTAAAAAAGATTTGCCAACACCTCGACTTCCTACCAATACTATGGGTACATCTGATTTCAAACGTTCTACTATTAGACGATCATCTTTATTTTCTACAAAGTATTCTAAAATTTTGGCAGGTTTAATTGTTTCTGTACGTATCTTAAAATTTGACATTATCTTTTCCTATTTATTCAAAAAGAATGTTAAATTCTTCTATTCCGCCAAGCTCATCCCTAACCATATTTTCAATCAAGTTAAGCTCTGAGCTATTAAGTTCTTTAGAAAATCTAACTGAAAGTAAAAAAACAGTTATAAATTTATTTGTCTCTACAAGCTCTAACCATTTATTAAGCAATGTGTCATCAAAGCCTATTCTTGAAGGCATGCTAGATACTTTGCTAAAGTTCCCATGAATAAATTCAGAAGTTTCTCTGTATAGTTTTGAAGTAAGGCTAATCATATGCTTACCTTCTTCTTCTACTTCATCATAAAATGCACGGATGAATATTTTTGAAAATATTCCATCCTGTTCATCTATCAAACTGCTCCATGAAATATCTCTAATTCCTAGTTTCCAATGCCTAAGATGCAATTCATTTGTAGACAAATAAACAAATCGGCATATTTGCTCCAAAAAATATCTCTGTGCAGCATATGCATATCTATACTGTCCATTTAGCGCAGCTTGAAAACCAAATTCGTACTCTTTGATTGCACTTAGTAAAATTGTTGTATCTTCTTTATTTTCAAGTAATTCATACCAAATATTCAGGTCATCTATAAATTGAAATAACTCTGTTATTTTGACTGATTTTTCAGAAGAAAAAGACTGTTCAATGACATTAGAAAACGCTTGATTTAACGTCGAGAAGTGCGTTTTACAACCTTGCTCCATAAAATACTCCTAGGTTAAATTATCAGATTACATCCAAAGTGTTAATATATTTACTGAATCTCACAAAATCTCAAACCCAAACTTACTCAACGCTTCCCTTAACATCGCAATATTATAATAAGCATGCGCATTAACGGTGTTTTGAAAGAAGATATATAACGTATCAAAATGCTGACGCTGATTGGCAATCGCTTGCGCCCAGTCGTTCATCTCAATCTGGCTATAGCGATAATCATGGCGATCGCTGGCGCTCATCGCATCCCACCAGTTTAGATTATTACCATGCATACGCAGGTAGCCCGTGCGCTCGGTAAATATCAGCCGTGACGGTGGTAGACCGCTGACTTTGGGATAATCGACGCTACACCAAATCAAGCCTTGCTCAGTAAAGCTATCGACCACTTGCGGAGTATGCCAGCCGTTATGACGAAACTCGACTGCCAGCGGATAATCCTTAAACCAACTAACGAGGTTTGCTAGATAAAGCCGATGTTCGCGAGTGCGATCAAAACCATGTGGGAATTGCAGTAACAATGGTGCTAGACAATCGGCTTCGATAAGTGGCGTTAGCGCAGTTATAAAGGCTTGGGCGTGTTCGGCAGTGCCTTTACGTGCATGAGTAAAGTCTTGATGGAGCTTGACGGCAAACTTTAACTGACTGTCTGCTTGCACATACGCTTTATTGACCATACCAGCAAAGGCTTTTTGTCCAATAGGTGCATAAAAAGTGCTATTAATTTCTACCGCGCCGTATTGCTTAGCATACTCACGTAAGAAGTCTGCCTTCTTAGTGCCTGTTGGATAAAGCGTGCCTAATAAGTCAGTATCGCTATAACCACCAGTGCCGAGGTAAATAGTAGGAGTAGGGGTACTGTCCATGTTGACCACTCTTAGCTGTTTTTGATGATTAAAGTTTTAACGGAGTTTTTAATCTGTAGTCAAGATCAAATAAAACAGATACATGGTTTTATGACGTGCGACTGGTATGAGTTTTTCTAGCTTGCTGTGCCTACGCCGACAGAGGCTACAAAAAATTCATACCAGTCACGCTGTATCGTTTCTACATTGAGTTGACTGTATTATTTTTTACGCGACCACAACCATTCTATCAATGCCAATAACGCATTATTGTCTTCATTATCACCAAGCTCGCGACTGCTCAATTCACGAATGATGGCTGCACGGCCATCATCAAATAAAGACTGTGCGTAACTTTTTGCAGCATCCACACCCATTAATTTTACATAGGTAGATTTATCCAACTTCTCATCGCTACCAGCAGGCTTGCCTAAAGTGTCGGTGGAGGTCGTCACGTCTAAAATATCGTCTTGGACTTGAAAAGCTAGACCAATATGCTGCGCGCATTCTTGTAATGCCATACGCTGCGGAGCGGTCGCACCAGCACAAATTCCGCCCATCAGCATAGCCGCTTCAATTAACGCGCCAGTTTTGTCACGGTGGATAGCCTCTAAGTCTTCTTGTAAAATATTAGCGCTGGCTTCAGCATTAAGATCAAGCATTTGACCAGATACCATACGCCTAGCGCGCGGAGCAAATACTGCTAATAACTGGCTGGCAATGTTTGAATCAAAAGGTGCAAAGGTTGGAAGTTCGGCAGTCAACACTTCAAAAGCGAGTGTTTGCAGCACGTCACCAGCCAGTAAAGCGGTGGCTTCGTCAAACACAATATGACAAGTCGGCTGACCACGGCGCAGTTCATCATCGTCCATGCATGGTAGATCATCATGTACCAGTGAGTAAGTATGCAGCAGCTCTACCGCCAATGCAGCACGGCGGCACATATCATAATCTGAGTCGTTTTCTAACAACGACTCTAAATCAGCACTTATCAAGTGGTCTGTCAGATTTGTAGGGTCAGATGAGGGATTGCCTACATCGACACTTATATCAATATCTGTACTAATACTCGCATCGATGCTAACAAAGCTACTGGCTACCAATAAAGGCCGCACCAATTTGCCTTGCCCCGTCATTACATAGCGACAAGCATCATTGAGTAGATTTGGTAAGCTTGCATAGGCAAACAGTACTTCGATATCTTGCGCTAATTGCGCGCGCAACGTGCTATGGAATTGCTCGAAATTGGTAAAAGGAACAAAACGAGGCGCAGAAGAAACAGACATAACTCAACCAACCACCATGTGAATAGAAATAAAAAAGACGTGAATAAAAACGAATAACGAGCTAGTGTAGCATGATAGCTGATACGGCTTGTACGTACACGCTAAGCGCTGTTTTATTTTGGTTACGTATTGGTGATTTAACTTGTAGGTTGAATGTGTTTTTATAAAGTGTTGACTGTGGTGTTGATTAACGATGTTAACCGTATGAATAACCTATAAGCTGACTGATATATAAAACAGGCTTGTCATAAGGAAAATGTCTGCTATTGATTTAACTGTTAATAATTTAATAGTGACTTGTGAGTCTGGCATTAGCTTGTGACAGTCGGGGGCATAATCCCCTACACTAAATGACGTCAAAATGGTCTAATGGTATAAAAGACCCGTAGTTAAGTTACTATTATGGATTGAACCTGCTACGGATTAAACCTGCGTCTAAATTTACGTTTGATTGAATATATTTATCATTAGACTTATATCGAAGCAAAAAATTAGGATAATAACGATGCGCCATGTCAATGAGCGCGGGATAATAAAGACATCATCACTGCTTAATTTAGCAAAGCATTAGCTTGCAAGTTGACAGTATTTTTACTCGTTTTATTAACAGCAACGAGCTATTCATTTTAATTCTAAAACGTAGCTTTTATGATTTGATTTTTATCAAATAGTTTTTATTACATAGCAAGGAGTTTGAAATGGTATATCAAGGAAATCGCATCACGGTGACAATGCTAGAGGATGGCATCGCCAATATGCAGTACAACGCCGAAAATGAGAGCGTGAATAAGTTTGATGCTGAGACCAATAAGCAGTTTACTGAAGCGGTCAGTGCACTTGAAAAGTCTGATGACGTCAAAGGTTTAATCGTCACTTCAAGCAAAGGCGTCTTTATCGCTGGTGCTGACATCACTGAATTCGTCGGCTCATTTAAGAAGCCAGAAAGTGAGATTAAAGAGTGGGTCGTTGGTATTAACGATACTTTTAATCGCTTTGAAGACTTACCGTTCCCGAAAGTAGCTGCTATCAATGGCGCGGCGCTTGGCGGTGGTTGTGAGATGACCTTAGTTTGCGAATATCGCGTCATGAGTGACAAAGCGATTATCGGTTTACCAGAAACTCAACTGGGTATCTTCCCAGGTTTTGGTGGTACGGTTCGTAGTACACGTGTGATTGGTATCGATAATGCTCTTGAATTGATTGCAACTGGTGCACCTAAAAAAGCGCTTGATGCACTAAAATTAGGCCTAGTTGATGCGACCGTACCTGCTGATGACTTACAAGATGCGGCGATTGACCTAGTCAAAAAATGTATCTCAGGTGAGCTTGATTGGAAAGCGAAGCGTGAAGAGAAACTGGTGCCTGTTAAATTAAATCAGCTTGAGCAAGCGATGGCGTTTAACAGTGCAAAAGGTATGATCTTTGCCAAAGCCAATCCTAAGCAATATCCGGCGCCTGCGCTTGCTATTGAAGCGATTGAAAAGCATGTAAATCTGCCACGTGATAAAGCAATCGAAGTCGAAGCGACTTACTTTGCTAAAGCGGCGAAAACGCCACAAGCAGAAAGCTTAGTTGGTCTATTCTTAAATGATCAATTGGTTAAAAAATTAGCGAAGCAGCACAGCAAGCAAGCACATGACATCAATGAAGCGGCTGTATTGGGCGCTGGTATCATGGGCGGCGGTATCGCTTATCAGGCAGCGAGCAAGGGCTTGCCAATTATTATGAAAGATATCAAGTCTGAGCAATTAGATCTTGGTATGGGCGAAGCCAGCAAGCTACTAGGCAAGATGGTTGATCGCGGTAAAATGACCCCAACCAAAATGGGTGAAACCTTGAGCCGTATCCGTCCAACGCTTAACTATGGTGACTTTGCTGAAACTGACATCGTTATCGAAGCGGTAGTAGAAAATCCAAACGTTAAGCGTGCGGTACTAAAAGAAGTAGAAGGCCTAGTAAAAGACGATTGTATCCTAGCGTCAAACACCTCGACTATTTCTATTACTTTCCTAGCGGAAGCACTTGAGCGTCCAGAAAACTTCGTCGGTATGCACTTCTTTAACCCTGTGAGTCGTATGCCATTGGTCGAGGTCATTCGTGGTGAAAAGTCTTCAGAAGAAGCTATTTCTACTACTGTTGCTTTAGCCTCTAAGATGGGTAAAGTGCCAGTTGTGGTGAATGATTGCCCAGGTTTCTTAGTGAACCGTGTATTGTTCCCATACTTTGGCGCATTTGACTTATTACTTAAGCAAGGCGCTGACTTCGTTCATGTCGATAAAGTTATGGAAAAATTTGGCTGGCCGATGGGTCCTGCTTACCTAATCGACGTCGTCGGTTTAGATACTGGTGTCCATGGTGCAGAAGTCATGGCAGATGGGTATCCTGACCGCATGAAGCCTGATTATAAAGGTGCGATTCAGCATTTATATGAGAACGAGCGTTTAGGTCAGAAAAACGGCGTTGGTTTCTATAAGTATGAAACGGACAAGCGTGGTAAGCCAAAGAAAGTGGCTGACGAAGCGACTTATGAGCTATTAAAAGCGACGACTGATAACGACAAGCAAACGTTTGAGGATCAAGCGATAATCGACCGCACCATGCTGGCTTTCTGTAATGAGACCGTACGCTGCCTAGAAGATAACATCGTTAGCACGCCATCTGAAGCGGATATGGCGATGATTATGGGCGTTGGTTTCCCGCCATTCCGCGGTGGTCCTTGCCGTTATATCGACCAAATGGGTCTAGATAACTACTTGGCACTGTGTGAAAAGTACGCATACCTTGGCAAAGCCTATGAAGCCCCGCAAAAGATTCGCGACATGGCAGAAGCAGGCGAAACTTTTTACGCAACAGCGTAATAGGCAGTCATTACTAGGATGAAGTGCAGTACGTTTGCTGGCGAAGCGGATAGCAATGGCTATATCGATAGCTTTGACCGCAAACGTACCGTTTTAGTCGGTTCAATGAAAGTTTAATACAGTCAGATTGCATACCAAGATACACATCGTACTGGTAGCGAGATTGACGAGTATAGAGCCAGATTGGATCGACAACACTGACAATAAAAATTGAAAAGGAAGATAGTATGACAACTTTAAGTCCAAAAGACGTGGTCATCGTAGATGGTGTACGCTCAGCGATGGGTAAAACTAAAAACGGAATGTTCCGTCACGTCCGCGCTGATAGCATATCTGCTGAGCTAGTACGTGCATTGGTTGAGCGTAACGACTTTGACCCACGTGACGTTGAAGACATCATTTGGGGCTGTGTCAACCAAACCCTAGAGCAAGGTTTGAATATCGGTCGTAACATCGGTCTGCTGGCTGGTATTCCAAAAACAGCGGGCGGCCAAACAGTCAACCGTCTATGTGGTTCTTCTATGCAGGCGCTACACACTGCTGCAGCTCAAATCATGACCAACCAAGGTGAGGTTTTCATCATCGGTGGTGTTGAACATATGGGCCATGTCGGCATGATGCATGGTGTTGATCTAAACCCTGAAGCGTCAAAGCATTATGCAAAAGCCTCAAACATGATGGGCTTGACTGCCGAGATGCTTGGTCGTATGAACAATATCACCCGTGAAGAGCAAGATGCCTTTGGTCTTGAGTCTCATCGCCGTGCATGGGCTGCGACCACTGAAGGTCGTTTTGACAATGAAATCATCGGTATCGAAGGTCATGATGCGACTGGTCGTCTGCAACTATGTACCGTTGATGAAGTAATTCGCCCAGATGCGACGATGGAGCAAATGCAAAAGCTACGTCCAGCTTTTGATCCTAAAGGCGGTACAGTGACTGCTGCTACCTCATCTGCATTATCTGATGGTGCATCAGCAATGCTAGTAATGAGCGCACAAAAAGCCAAAGATTTAGGTCTGAAGCCTCGTGCTCGTATTCGTAGCATGGCAGTCGCTGGTTGTGATGCGGCTATCATGGGTTACGGTCCTGTACCTGCCACGAACAAAGCACTTAAGCGTGCTGGCATGAGCATCGATGATATGCAAACCATCGAGCTAAACGAAGCATTCGCAGCGCAAGGCTTGTCAGTCCTTAAAGCCTTGAACTTGACGGACAAGCAAGACATCGTCAATATCAACGGTGGCGCAATTGCACTAGGTCATCCACTAGGCTGTTCGGGTGCTCGTATCACGGTTACCTTACTAAACGCTATGGAGCAGTCTGATACAGAAATTGGTCTAGCGACGATGTGTATCGGTCTTGGTCAAGGTATTGCTACTATCATTGAGCGTGTTTAATTTTCTAAACTTGTAGTAGCTTTGCAAGATTTCAGCATTTTAGAAGGAGCCTCCAGTCAGATGATTGGAGGCTTTTTTATTGGTAAATAATAATGAAGCCTCTATGACACAACGTTCGTAAGTTGTTAATAAAGAGGATGGTCATTGACGCATTGAACGAAATATGACTAAATAAGAGTATATCTAATAATTATAAACTAACAATTTAGTCTGCAGCGACCTGCTGCAAGCGTACAAGGAGTGTACCTAACATGGCCACTATGATTACCGATCGTACCTACCGCATTGCCCGCGAAAACACGCAAGCAATGCTTATTGATGTACAAGAGCGTCTAACGCCACATATCTACGATTACGAGAACATCGTCAAAAAAATATCGACACTAATTAAAGGTCTACAGGCTCTTGGTATTCCTATTATGCTCAACGAGCAATATAAAAAAGGGCTTGGTGATACGTTGCCTGAGATTTTTGAGCTTTTAGAAGGTGATAATGCTAAAAGTTTTGAAAAAGTTACGTTTAGTGCTTGCGACAACGATGATTCATGGCATTATTTAGCACAGCAAAATCGTAGTATCGTTCTACTATTTGGCGTTGAGACGCATGTGTGTGTCATGCAGACGGCGTTAGATTTACTAGATAATGGTATGCAACCAGTAATTGTCGGCGATGCTGTAGGGTCGCGCTTTCCGTACGATAAAAAACAAGCCATACGGCGTATTCGCCGCGCAGGTGGGGTCATTACTACTGTTGAGACTGTCTTGTTTGAGCTATGTCGCACTAGTAAAGATCCGGCCTTTAAGACCATTAGTAATCTGATTAAGTAGCTAATTATTATTAAAGATAACTATTATTAAATGAGCTATATAATGAATTGCCTAATCAGATGTTATTCAACACAAAATAAATAATACAAGGCACAAAGGATGAATAGGCTAACGCAGTACGGTTTAAAACCTCTCTTAGCAGTTGTATTCTCAGTGATGATGATACAGCCGGTGATGGCTGCCAGCCCTATTAGTAGTGGAAATAAGCTGGCGCTGGATGCAAAAAAACAGATCGGAGTGACAGTTAGCTATGATCCTGCCTATCGTCAAATGGACTTTCCACGCGGCGATGTGCCAATGGATACGGGCATAAGTACCGATGTAATTGTGCGCGCGTATCGTTTACAAAATATAGATTTACAGCAGCTAGTTAATCACGACATGAAGTCAAATTGGTCGGAATATCCAAAGACTTGGGGCCTAAAATCACCAGATAAAAACATCGATCATCGCCGTGTGCCCAACCTTGAAGTGTTTTTTGAGCGTCATGGTAAATCACTATCTATCACTGATAAAGACAGCTTTTTGGCAGGAGATATTGTGACTTGGCGACTACCAGACGGTAATTTACCACATATTGGGATCGTCTCAGATAAGAAGGCCGCCGATGGTACGCCGCTAATTATTCATAACATCGGAAGCGGTACTCAAGAAGAGAACATACTCTTTGCTTATCCTATTACTAAGCACTTTCGTTATTAACGTAGACGATAACTTTAGTATGACGTTCTCGGAAAGCACAGTAAATCTATAAGCAAAATAAAACCCAGTCAATAGCAATAAATACTTGCTACTAACTGGGTTTTTTAGTGGTATTTTATTCGTCAGTATTGGCCATACCTAACAACTGACCCATTTGTACCAAACTATTAGCCACCATGTTATCTTGCCAGTCAGCTTTTGCAGCTTTAGGCAATATGACAATAGCGGTTGAACCTAAATAAAAACGGCCAAGTTCATCGCCTTTTTCAAGTTTCATGTCATGATCAGCTTCTTGAATATCATCAGTACGCGTAATTTTGCCTGTTGCAACGGTTTCAATACCGGCGACAATCATGGCTCCAACCATTACGACTGCCGCTTTACCGTATGCCGTATCGAACATACAAACCAAGCGCTCATTACGTGCAAACAAGTCAGGAATATTGGCGGCAGTGGTAGTATTGACTGAAAACAGTGTGCCAGGCACATAGCGAGTTTTAGTCAAAGTTCCCGCAAATGGCATGTGTACGCGGTGATAGTTGCTAGGAGCTAGATAGACAGTAGCAAAGCTACCATCAGCGAAATAGCTGCCATCTTCACTATCGGCAAGTAGCTGTCCGATGTCGTAGTATCGACCCTTAGCCTGTAGCATTTTGTGGTCTTCTATCTGACCGAGCTGGGAAATTATGCCATCAGCAGGGCTTGCGATGCCATGAATGGTAGTATCAACAGCACGAGCATCATCTTTGAGTTCACGAGTAAAAAAATCATTAAAGCTTTCGTAAGCGTTGAGGCTCTGTCGTTCATATTCATCCAGCTTTACGTTATAAGCTTTGGCAAAGCTACGAATAAAGGCGCGTTTAACTATAGGATGACGACTGGCGGCTAAACGTCCGGCCACTTTGCTGATCTTTTGCTGCGGTACAAACTGCTGGATAGTGGTAAATAAAGTCATAACGGGTTACCAGAATAATAATTAAGATGAGAAGATAGAGCTGGAAAATAATAAGAAGTGTTTGTATTTTATCATGGTCAGCACTCAATCGTATGACCATAATTGTTTAAGGAGGTAATCTATGAAAGCACTTATTCAGCGGGTAAATCGTGCTAGTGTTACAGTTGATGAATGTTGTATAGGCTCAATTGAGCACGGAATACTGGCATATATTGGCTTAGGGCATGACGATAACTTGCAGAATGCAAAGCGGATGATCGATAAAATCCTCACTTATCGTATTTTTGATAATCATGATGATCCAGCTAAGTATGGCAAGCTAGATTTAAACGTGCAGCAGGTAGGCGGCGGGTTGTTGTTGGTACCGCAGTTTACTTTGATGGCGAAGACAGACAAAGGCCGTCGCCCTGATTTTGGCGGCGCGATGGCGCCTGATGCAGCACAAGTACTGTTTGAGCAATTAGTCGCTTATGCTAAGACCCAACACCCTGATGTTGCAACTGGTGAGTTTGCTGCTGATATGCAGGTCGAAAGTATCAATGATGGGCCGCTAAACTTTTTATTAGAAATAGTATAAGGTATTAAAGCGTGTACTCATTTTTATTACCATTTTTAAAATGAGGACACGCCCTAGAAGTTTAAAACGCGAATGTCATCAAACTGTCATAATTAATCCGTTTAATAAGCAGACATTAGTGAATGTTTATCGCCTTTTTTGCACCCTGAATTTTCCGTACCATATAGCTTTTACCAATGCTTAATAATAAGGTTGTCGTATGTATAATGAGCAGATTTTGATTGTCGAAGATGAACCAGCGATTCGTGAGATGGTTGTGATGACATTGGAGATGGCCGGATTTGATAGTTTGCAGGCAGCTGATGTCTCAGAAGCGCATCAACAAGTGGTGGATCATCGTCCTGCGCTGATCTTATTAGACTGGATGTTACCCGGAGATAAAAGCGGCATTGATTTTTGTCGCATGCTCAAAAGTGATGAATTGCTCGCTGAGATACCGGTCATTATGTTGACGGCCAAAAGTGAAGAGGATAGTAAGGTTCATGGCCTTGATGCTGGTGCTGATGACTATATGACCAAGCCCTTTTCAACACGTGAATTAATCTCAAGAATTAAAGCGGTATTGCGTCGTAGTAGTGCGCTGAGTGCTGATAAGCCTATCGAAATAGGTAAACTGAGCCTAGACCCCAAAGGCCAACGCGTTACAGCTAATGATAAGATCGTTGATATCGGTCCAACAGAATATAGGCTGTTGGCGTTTTTTATGAGCCATCCAGAGCGTGCTTATACGCGGACACAATTGCTAGATCAGGTTTGGGGCGGTAATGTCTATATTGAAGATCGGACCATTGATGTACACATCAGGCGTTTACGTAAATTATTGAAGCCCCACGACTGCGATACTTTAATTCAAACCGTTCGTGGTACGGGTTATCGGTTCTCTAGTCTCATTGAAAAAGTATAACCATTTTAAAAAACGGCACGTGAATCATAACGCAGTAGATAGTCGTAAGGATAATGAATTATATGATAACGCCTACGGAAAACGAGCAACAAAGTAAGCAAGAAAAGGGAAAGCAAGAGCAAGTTGCTCAGCAAGAAGTGCTGGGTCAACTTAAGAAAATCAGAAGCTCACTACGGGCACTACAAGATGCAGTAATTTTGCTGAATGATGATGATAGTCTGGAGTGGTGGAATCAGGCCGCAGAGGATTTGCTATTACTGCAAGCAGCCGATCAGGGCAAGAGCATTTTTGACTTCATTACCGTACCTGAATTTCGTCAGTACTATCAGACGATGACGACACCTAACGATGGGGTTCATATGGCGTCATGGCGAGACCCTAAGCGTTATTTGAAATGTGAGCTCACGCCTTTTGGTGACGAGAAGTTATTGATTATTTATGATGTGACTCGCTTGCATCATTTAGAGGAGATGCGCCGCGATTTTGTGGCAAATGTCTCGCATGAGCTCAGAACACCACTAACAGTGCTCATGGGCTATCTCGAAAACTTTTCAGATCAGCCCGACATGCCATCGCAGTGGCGGCGCGGTTTTGAGCTGATGACCCAGCAGACTGCACGGATGAATAGAATTGTTAATGACTTATTGCTGCTCTCTCGAATCGAAATCGAAGAAACCCATGAGCTGAATTATATCGATATGACCAAGCTACTGACTCATATCTATGATGACGCGCAGGCCTATAACCAAGAATATAATCATAGCATTCACCTGCAGATAGACACCTATGATGGATTGTATGGGTCAGAGATGTACTTAAATAGTGCCTTATCTAACTTGGTGATTAACGCCATTAAGTACACGCCAAAAGGTGGCAATATAGCCATTAGCTGGACTAGAACCTCAGACGGCTGCCGCTTCGCCGTCGAAGATAATGGCATTGGTATAGCGCCGCAGCATATTACGCGCTTGACGGAGCGCTTCTATCGCATTGATAGTGGTCGCAGTCGTGCCACAGGCGGGACCGGGTTGGGACTAGCGATTGTGAAACACGTCTTGTATCAATATGATGCCAACTTGCAAATTGAGTCGATGGAAGGCAAAGGCTCGACTTTTAGTGCAGTATTCCCAGCTGCCCATGTTCGGTCAGCGCCTACGGACTGATACTACAGTCGATCTCTACCATGTGTAAGCAGCCGTTAGTATTGGCCAGTTTTACACACCTATGCGCGCTAATCTTTTTGCAAAAATGGGTAGGGGTTAACTGCGCTACCATTGATATAAATACCGTAATGCACATGTGGCGGTGTGCCTTTTGCATTGCCACTGTCGCCGACATAGCCAATGATATCGCCAGCATCAACCCATTCATTAGGCGAGATATCGGCATAATCTTCTAAATGCGCATAATAATGTCCTGCGCCGCCAGGACCTACGATGACGACTACTTTCCCACCTAAATTATTTTCACCAACTTTTCTGACAATACCTTGCGTCGTTGCCTGTATTGGCGTGCCTCGCGGTGCAAAGATATCTATACCTTCATGCGTGCGGCCTTGGCTACGCGCAGCGCCCCACGTATCAGTTAGGTGCTGTTTTGGTAGCGGACTGGGTAGGCTGTTTTCTGTCGGCAACTCTTGTTGTAATAAACTAAGTTGTTGCCATTTCGCTACTACAAACGACTGTGTTTGTTGGCTGATGCTCGGTAGTAGTTTGTCTAATACAAACAATAGCACCAATAAAACAGCAGCTCTAATTAATACGCTTAATGCACGGCGCAAAAACTTTGGCTTGGGTGGCTGTTGATTTAGATTCGCTGGCATCGACATCTCTTGGGTTTTATATTAAGTTTTTGCATTCATTTCAATTGATATTATAAGAGTCTCGCTCTATAACGTTTGTATCGCATTGTTATGCCTAGTTGTTATATTTGGCTTTTAGCCCCATAAACATAACGTTTCTTTTAAAATCTTATGTAAAACATCACGTAGATAAAATACCATGTAAAAATAAATGCTGCTATTTATGGCTAAATCTCTATGACTGATATTGCACTTATTATAGATACTGAAACCGATCAAGGTCGAGATCCACGACCTATCCAAGTTGCGACTATTAACGTGGCGACTGGATTTGAGTGGATGAAATACTTTAACAGCGGTCGTCCTATATCACCAGTTGTAATTAAAGTTCATGGTATTACCGATGACGATGTCGCTGGGCTTGAGCGTTTTGAGTTGGATGAATTTGACTTGCCGCAGTACCTGATTGGTCATAATGTGCGTTTTGATTGGCGAGTGATTGGCAGTCCAGCAGCTAAGCTAATCTGTACGGTTCGGATGGCACGCGTGGCTTTTCCAGAATGGAGCGCCTATGGTCAGTCCAAATGTATCGAGCAACTACTAGGAAAAGGCGAGGCGAGTAGAATGACGGTTGCTGCTCACGATGCGCTAGGTGATGCACGTATGTGTTATTTGCTCTATCAAGCCTGCTGCGAGCGCTTAGAAATTGCGCCGACTGACTTTGCCGCGGCTCATGCTATTTCCAATAAAGCCAATCCTGTGAGTAAGATGCCGTTTGGGAAACATAAAGGCAAGCTGATTAAAGACGTGCCAATCAACTATGTGAAATGGATGCTGGGTAATATTCATAATATGCAGCCGTCGCTCTATTCTGCTTTGACTAAGCGGGTCAAGGCAGAAGCCGTAAAAAATATAAAAGACTAAATTTATTGCTGCTTATGTAGCCAATCAACAGCCATTTGCCACAGCTCAGGGGCTTTAGCGTTGGTTCTACTACTAAAATAGCGCATGTGTCCGATACTGCTTAGCCCCAAGTCTTTCGGCTCAAAAAAGCGTTTTTCGACTGGCATTTTGGTAAATACGCGAATCATGTCATCCATATTTTTACTATTGGCAATTTCATCATCGCTAAAGCCGAGCCATAATGCAGGCATGCTCAGCTCATCATAAAAATGGGTGTGTACGCTTTTGCCAAAGGCTGTCTTGATATAACCTGCGCCATTACACCACTCGCGCCACTGCCTAGCTACGCCGCGCGGTAGCGGTTCGCCCATGCCGATTTTATCTGATGGGGTGTAGCCTAACGTCAAGTTAGTGAGTGGAATAAAGGCATCCATAAAGCCCATTGCCTTAAGTTTATAAGGCATATCCATGTTTTTGATACGGCCTGATGAACAAGCAACGTTGAATACGGACGCGATAGCCTTATAGTTTGGCATTAAACCCATTAGCTGACCGCCCGCGCTGTGACCAATTAAGTGATGAGTAGCATCGGTAAACTCATCTTGCAGGGCATCAAGTACGGCTGGCATATCGTGACGTCCCCAACTGATAAGAGATGCATCGCACTTAGCCAAATCGGTTGTAAGCGATTCGCCGATACCTTCATTATCAAAGGTCAGTACCCCAAAGCCATGCTCTGCTAAAAAGTTAGCGAAATTATGGTAAAACTGGCGTTTAATACCAGTAGCTGGCGCTATCATGACCGCTGTTTTTACTGCTTGTTTAGGACGATAAACAGTGGCTGCTAGCGCTCGATTACGATCAGTCATTATGGTCAGTGAATAAGTATCAATATTAGTATTGGGCTGATCGTTCGTTGCAGTATCAACATGAATAGCAGTAGTACTGTCTTGTTGATTTGAAGAGAATGGTACTTGGTTGTTGTGCATCGTTATACCTTAATGAACTTGTTATTTTATTAGTCAGTAGTAATTACTGATAAACAGTACGCTATTAGCGTGAGTTTACTCATCAGTACTTACAAAAAATTTGGCAATTGCGTCATAGTCATAAATCGTTGCTACTATTAGGTAGCATGGCTTATGTTAAGATAAATACTGACGAATAGGAATGAAACAAAAGATACTTAATAGTCTCATTGTTGGCCAGAGTTATTTTTTATCAAATATATATCCAGAAAACTGAAAATAGACGTGAACTTCATTTATGTTTATTATGCGTAATCAATATACCGCTAGCAACGCTCTGAACATAACGAAATAATGTAGAGAGATTTGAACTAAGGCATAAGCAAAATAATGATCTAAATCAATAAATCAGCAAAAATAATTTAACACAATAATCCACGTAGAATTTACGCAAAGTTAGGGGCATTATATGCAAATGAAAATTAACAACGACACTTATGAAGTACTAACCAGTCAAGATATTGCTCATATTGAAAAAGCAGTAGATAAATCAGCGTTAGCTATGCCATTGGTTGCCGTCTATTGTGGCTCACGTTTGGGCAATAGTGATGTCTATGAGCAAGCAGCACGCGAGCTTGGTCGTGCTTTGGCAGACAATGGTATGGGCTTGGTTTATGGCGGCGCAAGCATCGGTCTTATGGGTGCAGTAGCTGACGAAGTTATAAAAGGCGGGGCGCAGGCTGTCGGTGTGATTCCGACCTTTATGCTTAAACATGAAATCGCTCATGAGCAGCTAACACGTCTGCATTTGACTGACACGATGCATACGCGCAAAACAGTTATGGCAGAGTACGCTGATGCTTTTATCACTTTACCGGGCGGACTTGGAACGCTGGAAGAGATAATGGAAATCGCCACATGGCGTCAACTATATCAACATGAAAAACCGATGATCATTCTTAATATCAATGGCTTCTATGATCGTATGATTGACCACCTAAAATATACTACTGAGCAAGGTTTTATGAAGCAGCAGGATCTCGATCGTTTGGTGGTTTGCAATACCATTAACGAAGCGATTGACTTGTTACAGACATTAGTAACGATAGACGATGCGGTTGATACAGAAAAAATGGCAGGAACCGAGAGCCAAGTTCTATAAAACTAACTGAGTAGAACGCTATAATATTAATAGCGATGCTATCAGTAATTATGATAAAAAATAAAAGGGAGCAGGTGACCAAAGACTGGTTATCTGCTCCCTTTTTTATGCCTTTCCCAAAGTTACAAGCTAATGATAAATACTATATTTTAACAGCGGACAAATCAGCTGAAGTTGCTTCACAAATACTACGATTAACGCCAGCCATTGCCTGTGGAAACCCACGTTCTTCGGCCAATATACGCGCAACCTTGTCAATCGCTAAGCTATCGTTGTGCAAAAGATAAGACCATTTATGGGCGTAGCGGCTACGATTTGCAGCTGTATCATTATCTACTAAACCAAGCTCTGTCAGCTCATCAACGATCTGATCAGCAGCAATCAAAGTTGAGGATGCTTTGACATTCTCTGCGCGCGCATAGCGTATATTAGAATACAGACTTACATCAGCCACCCGCAGCGTGTCATCCTGCCCCGGAATTTGCTGCCCACCATATAAGGCATTACCGACCGTACGTGCGCTATGGAACGTCGGTACAAACTCAGCCACATATTCAATCGCTTGCTGGCTACGCGCTTGTAGCGGCGCTTTATCCCAACCATCTTCAATATAATGTACATATTGCTGCGGTAGCTTAGGCTGCGCGCTACCTTTATTAGAGGCGACTAAACCATCACTAAATAAGGTAATCGCTTTACTCATACCGTGAATCTGAAAGTAGCCACCCGGATAGGGGGTGAGCTGCGCCATACCTTCTGGCGTACCGCGACTACCATAGATAATAATCTCTGGTATCTGTCCGCCAGCATCATCCCAGTGCGTAATATAAGAGGACTTAAACTCAACCATACGCGTGACTTTGACACCGACCATATCGTCGATAACGCCGGTACGAAAGCCGCAAGCATTAACTAGATAATCAACTTCGATAGACTCGGTTTGCGGCTCGCTCGCTTGTTGGTAGTCAATACGCCACTTAGTGACATGGTGATCAGCGTTCGAACAATTCTCGCAATCTACAGGCATTACTTGCTTGATTTGGGTATCCGTAAACACATGCGCATGGTCATATTCTGCTAACGCTAGCTGTGCAGAGGCCGCTAAACGAAAAATATTCCAACCGTATTCTTGTACGACAATCAGCGGAAATTTGACTTTGTTTAAGTCCAAATACTTGGCAACCGGTATCATCCATTCATCGACCGTACTAGGCACTGCGACTTGCTCACGTTCAGACAGCTCTAGCACTTGCTCGTGACTATAGAGCTGATAGTAATTTTCAGGCTCGCCCAATACTTTATTATTCGCATCTTTTGCAATAAGCTCACGATAAGCGTCCGTTAAAATATCAAGTCGCGGTAGCAAATCTTCGGGCAACCCTTCATCGCGAGTCGGCACTGCAAATACCGTTGGACGTACATCAATCGTATAAGGATAAAGGCGCAAGATGTCGATACATTGTTTGAGAAGTGCGACGCAGTCTTCATCAGGGATTTCACGATACAGATTGCCACCAGCATGCAAATGACACATTGGCGGCCCATCGATAAGCGATTTTTTCTTTTCAAATAAGTAAGTCTCAAGTCCTAAAGCGGCTAGGCGAATAGCAATAGTTGCTCCTGCTGTACCGCCGCCCAGAATACCAACGCGTTTAGTAGCTTCGGTATTCTTTAGCGTATAAGATAAAGCATCGTGCTGGACGGATTGTGATTGATCTTTGATAAAAGATTGGGTCATTGTCGTTGTCATATCCTTGATAGCATTAGCATAAGGTCATGCTCGGCGTATTCGTTGAGTGTCTTTTTATATATTTTGTTAAATGCGTTATTTGTATTGATATGCGTGCAGATACCAACAAGTTCAACGTCTATATTGAATCGTGATAGTCATACTTTTAATTATTTATGAGTATTGGTATTTCATGACGTTATTTTACGAAAATCTATAACCAACATGATGGCAAATAAGTAAGTAGATGCATTAGTTTTGTCAACGAATAGCTGTGATTAGCATTGGGTGGACAAGTAATGAATAAGCAAGTATTAGATAGATAAGATTCACTAGATGTGAGAGTAAAATCAAAATTAATTTTGATGATAGTTAACATTGATTCTTAGAGTAAGAAACAGACTAGTTTAATGAATTTGTAAAAATTACGCGCTTTTGTAAACTTATATTTTGATAGAAACGACTTTTTCAAAGCATATGCTATATTAAAATGCTTGAAGTCAAGTTTGAGTGTATTGATAAATCAGAGCTTAGATTACAAGTAAAAATATGCATAAAAATTTAAACTAACAAAATTTTGTTCTTAATTACAAGGAAGTTATTATGAAACGTATTCTTATGTTATCTGCATTAACGGGTGTTTTAACGCTTACCGGTTGTTCTACATTAAACAACGTGTTTGGTAATGACAAATCAGGTATGCATGATGTTAAAGCAACTAGCAATAACACAGCGCCAGTGGCTAGTAAAAATGGCGTGTTAGTTGATGCGACCAATCACATGACTTTATATACCTTTGATAAAGATTCAATGAATAAATCAGAATGTGGTGCCGCTTGTTTAGTCGCTTGGCCTGCATTTATGGCACCTAACAACGCTAAAGCTTCTGGTCAGTTTGCTGCATTCCAACGAGAAGATGGCAAGTACCAGTGGGCAATGAATGGTAAGCCATTATATTTCTACGCCAATGATACAAAAGTTGGTGACAAAGATGGTGATAACAAGCTTGGCGTTTGGCATGTTGTTCCAGCCAAATAAAGTATAAAACTACAATATTAATAATAAAAAAGCAGCCATTATAATGGCTGCTTTTTTATAGAACGCTTGGCGAGAATATTCGTAAGCCAAGGTTAGTGAGGAGAAATTAGCTTTATTTTGCTTTGTTCTCTACCAGTTCGCTATCTATTTGGATAGGGACATTAATAGAGATACCTTCAGTGAACGTAGTCGTACCATAGGCAGCACAATCGATATTTCTGATAGCACGAAAATCAATGACTTAGCCTATATGCTGCTTGCATCAAACACTAAAAACCGTTAAAATCGCGGTTTGATTTTCCCGCTGGGGAAGGCTAGGTGAGCAGAGGTGTGGTGTTGGGTGCTGGAATAAGCCAGTGACGCAGTTGCCAGACTTGCAGATGTCCTTAGTGCCTCAGTTACGTATGCTCAGTGTTGCAAGAACTTTGACCCATCGTCAATAATACTGTGTATACATCGGACATAGAGAGTTTATTATGCGTAAAGATATCCATCCTAATTACCAAGAAGTTTTATTCCATGACACTAACGCTGACGTGTTTTTCTTAACTCGTTCAACGGCTAAGACTAAAGCTACTCGTGAATACGAAGGTAAAGAATACCCATACTACCCACTTGATATTTCAAGTGCGTCGCATCCGTTCTATACTGGCGAGCAGCGTAAAACTTCTACTGAAGGCCGTGTTGCAAGCTTCAACAAACGCTTTGGTGCGTTTGGTGGCCGTAACAAGAAAGCTGCTGATTCTGCTGAATAATTTACGCTTATTGCGTAAACTTATTTTGCTAAGTAATAAAAAACCGCTGATAATTCAGCGGTTTTTTTTGCATTTTTTTAAGCGTTTTTAAGTGGTTTATCGTTTAGAGGCTTTTAATTGCTATGCCCATCAAGCTGAGATTCAAGCAGTTGAGCAATCAGTTCTGCCAATTGCTGTGCCCAAAAGCCATAAGTTAAGCTGCTTGGGTGAAAGCCATCGCTAGCAAACATAGCGGCGCTATCGATAGGGGTACCATGGGCATGCTTTTCTGCCATTAGCGTAAAGTTTGCTGCCATATAATGTACACCGTTATGCTCAGCACAAACGCCTTCTAATACTTGATCAAGCCTTGTGGCTTTCGCACCAATAAAGTTATTAAGCGGAGAAGGTAGTGCTGGCATCTGCGCCATCGGTGGTAGACTTGAAAATATAAGCTCTCGTACACCAAATTTACGCTGAGCAACGGCAATAATGTGCTCAAGCTGCTGTTGCCACTTTACTGCAGAGACATTGGATGTAGTGTCATTAACGCCGACACTCAGAACCATAATATCAACTGGCTGGTAGGGAGTAGGTAGGACATACAGTCGACGTAAAATATCGAAACTGGTATGTCCAGTCGTAGCCTGTAATGACCAGCTAAGCGTATCAAACTGAGTGTGAGTGACTAATTTTTGCTGTAAAGCAGGTATCAACTTGCCAGCAAGCGCTTCTTGCTGCGTCAAACTACCGACACCAGCTGCTGCGGAGTCACCTACAATCATTAGGCTCAGCGTTTTCGTAGTCTCACTTGCTACCATCTCAGTAGAGTCGCGTAATTGAATATGACCGTGTCTTTCGCCTTCTGGTTCAGGAAGGCGCACGGTATCGCGTTTGACTTTGCGACCTTGATATAAGTAAATAGGGGCGAGCAATACATCCTTGGCAATGGCTGACATTTTAAGAGGAGCTACCATCCTGCACGCTCCCGTATACTAGTGAGACTGTCTTCTATGAGTAGTTTACCATCGACATATACATCACGTAGTAGACTGTCAGTATCAGCATTTAAATCATCAGTTTTTATGGTTTTTATCTGTCCGTTATCATCTTTTATCAATGCTAAGCGGCCTTTTTTAGAGCGTTTGGAATGGCTAGTCACTGGATCTTTATAGATGTCTTTCCATATTCCATCGATACAAATGGCGCTGGCTTTCATCGCCCAGTTCATCGTATCGCGATTGACTTGCTGCAAAAGGCCACCACCCATACCAAAGGTAATATTCTCCGCGCTAAAGCCAGCGTTCATCACTACATCAATGATCTTACTTAAGCTTTGCGGGCTAATGCCATCACCTTGAATGATACGTACGTAATCAGGCAAGACTTTATAGCCTTTACTGTTAAGAGTCGTACCAAACTTTACTGCCAAACGTTCTAACGCCTCACGTACGACTTTGGTTGGCTCGCCACTGTCTGGTCGAATAACCAAGGTGCCACCCATATTTTTGACATCGTCTTTTAACGCATCGCCCCAGATATTATCAATGGCATTCCACAAGTCATAGCTATCAGAGACTACTGAAAAGGCTTTATCTTCACCACCAAACTGTTTAATCATATTGGCAAAAGCAGCAGTCTCCCCATTGCGACCCCATGCGGTCATGGTGCTGTGTTCAGCAGCAGGAATTGAGAACGCTGGCATATCATTGCCCATTTGATACCAACGACTAGCAGCAACCAAAGCAGCCATAGAGTCAGTACCAGCGAAATTAACCAAATGCGCTAAGCTACCGAGCGCTACCGACTCATGACTAGAAGCGCCACGTGAGCCAAAATCATGCAAACGGAAAATGAGTGATTCTGAATTATCAGCAGACTTTTCTAACGCACGGCGGATAACACCCTTGCAATAATGTGACACGCTAGCGACAGTGGAGGGATACCAAATGGCGCGCAGCAGGGCAGTTTCGATATAGCTTGGTAACCAATAAAAATCAGGATCAGTATTGGTAATTTGGCAAACGACATTGGATACAGGCACGATGCTGCCTTCAGGCATAGCCTCGATACGTAGAGGCAAATAACCGCCATGCTTATCGACCAAACGCTCCCAGCCAGCACGATTAAATGTCAGACCGTGAGCATGGATTACTGTTTCAGCTTCATCGATATCTTGATGAGTAATAGGAGTACTTAAGTACTCTTTAATAAAAGCTTGTAAGCCGAAAAATACCACATCATAGTCGCCACCACGGGCTTCGATGTAACTGGACAGATACTCACTGCCAGCTGGGTATTGCACCCAATGTGAGGTCTTATAACTGTCACTATTAAGAATGAGATTATTCAAATTGCTGGTATACATCACAGAACTCCTCTGCTTTTAGATGTCGCAAGACTGCGACGGTTAGCCCTTGACGTCTATCGGCTTAGGCACTAAAAACTATATATCAAAATCTATAAAATAGAAGTTCATTAAAAGAAACTAATAAAATTATATAGACTCTTATTGGTTAAGGATTTATAGATAATGAACTAAGTGGTCAAATGAAGAAGCTATTACAATCCAACCATCTTGGTGATAATCGCATAATGGTCTTCAAACATCATAGTGGCATCAAGCTCAGCTAGTGGTAACCAAAAAGCTTGAGCAGCATCGTCGCCACCTTTTACTTTTGGCAAGCCTTTTGCGTCATTCTTTAGTTGAAAATAAAATGCTTGGGTAAGCGTGCGTCCGCGTGCGGAGCGGTAAGGATCATCGAAAGTATGTTGACTATGACAAGAGCCGCGCAGTACGGGCTCAGGGACTTTTAGCCGAGTCTCTTCACGTAGCTCACGGATGCAGGCATCAAATAAGGTCTCTTTTGGATTAAGGAACCCGCCTGGCAATGCCCAAAGTCCTCGTCCTGGCATGCTACGACGCTCTACCAAC
Source organism: Psychrobacter sp. S1-30-MNA-CIBAN-0213 (assembly GCF_040309845.1). Taxonomy (NCBI): domain Bacteria; kingdom Pseudomonadati; phylum Pseudomonadota; class Gammaproteobacteria; order Moraxellales; family Moraxellaceae; genus Psychrobacter; species Psychrobacter sp. S1-30-MNA-CIBAN-0213. The sequence goes on from NZ_JBEOPE010000014.1 coordinate 62,554, forward strand.
AAGATATGTCCCGACTGTACAACCAACGCATCAGCAGTCATAAATGTCGGTGGATAAGGCGCAGATTCCCATTGTTTTTTATACTTATCAATAAAGCCTGCTTCCTCATGCAATTGCTGATAATGGCTCGTCTTTTTAAATTCGTTCAAGACTTTTCGAGTGGACTCAGGCGTGCGCTCAGGGGTAGGCGATGCACCCATTAAGTAGCTGTCGCGAATGGGTGTGGCAGATAAGTTATGATAATTTGGCACAGAAACAGATGCCCAGTTAGGAAATAACGATAAGTAATAAGAAGAGCTGTCTTTAGAGTGACCGATAAGACCGATATCAGCGTTCAAATCACCGGTAACAGATTTTACACCCGCTTGGACATATTGTAGCCAGCGCGTGTCGTTATAGAGTGCATCATCTAGGCCTACGCAATGAATGCGTGCGGCCTCATCCGCTGAATAAGAGCCTTGAATCATGGCTGCACGCTCAGCGACACTGAATGGATTGCGCAAACTACGTGGTAAATTGGCCGAGCCGATCAACATGATTACTTCATCAGCACGTTTTAATGCTTCGTCAATGACGGCTTTATGCCCACGGTGGAACGGTTGAAAGCGACCAATAAATACCAGATAGCGGTAGTGTTTACTCTCTTGCTTATCTGAATATTGCTCTGATAATTCACTCATAGACGCCGATTTCCTACTACTTATTTTTTTGGTTGAAAATAATTTAATGACGCCAATACTGACACAGCCTATGACTTGCTGACAAGTGCAAAGATGTTTAATGGTGTGTAATCACTGATGTTAGCGTATTTTAGTCATTGTTTTTTAACGTATCAATTTTATTTTGAACTGGCTATAAAATAAAAGACCCCTCTAACAGATTAGAAGGGTCTTACTAAAAAAATCATTGATTAATAATTATAAAAATCTATAGCGAGCCAATTTTCTCTAAGCCTTGCTGTTCAATCACAGCGGTTAAGCCTTCGTCTTCTTCAATGCGTTTGATAAAGGCATCAAAATTTTTATAAGCAGACAAATCGATGTCAAACTTCTTCGCCCACGTCAGGGTGACGTAAAGGTAGATATCAGCGGTCGTTTTAGTACCTGTTAGATAATCTTGTTTACCAAGATGCTCATTGGGCAATCTTAGTAGATGAGCGATGTTCTCTTTTGCCTTATCTTTTAGCTTTTCTTGCGCTGACTCATCTTCGATAAAACCATCAGGACCAAATAACGGGGCAAATGCTTTATGCAGATCGGCATTTAAAAATGCTAGCCAATGCATAATCTGTGCTTGTCCGTCAGGCGATTTATCTGTACCAAAAATATTGGCATCAGGATAGTTGGCATCAACATAGACTTGGGTAGCAATGTTTTGGGTGACAATTGTCTCACCATCAACTATCGAAGGTACTGCGCCTTGCGGATTAATGCGCAAATATTCTTCTGATTTCACTGAATCGTGATCTAACAGCTCAAGCTCGTAATCGGTGCCTGTCCACTCAAGTGCTGTATGTGGCACGACTGCGCATGTGCCTGGTATCACATATAACTTCATAAAATACTCCTTTATGTATTTAGTTATAATTATTCATATCACTGTATTAACGATATCAACTTTAGCTAATCAACCAAGCTTATTCAGTTATCTTATGTGAAGTTAATTTGGATAGATGTAATAGATATATAGGTTTAATAGACATAAAATCATTTTGCATGCTTCTCAATCCATGCGACAACCGTCGGCCAAATCTCTTTGGCAGCGTTACGGCTAATCATGATGCGGCTATGGGTATAATCGTCCAAATTTCCATTACTGATTGAGTATTCACGAAACACGTTAGTAGGATTATCAAAAGCATTAAAAAATAACTTACAACCACCGGTTGGGGAGATGAAGTTGTCACCTTTGGCACTAATAGCATAGACAGGCGTGGTAATCATTGGCATATGCTGTCGATAATCGAAGCTGTCATCATGATTGGCATCCTTATCAATGAAGTTTTCTGCGAGCTTGCTTTGCTCAATACTACTCTGTTTAATAAAGCTGCTTTTAAAGTTCTTTTGTAGGTTCCAGTTGTACCATTGATTCATCGTATAATAACTTTCTTTAATAGGCCCCATCTTGAGTTTTTTTGCAGGGATGTAGCCAAATAGCCGTGTAAATAATTTGGCTGTCAAAATCTTGACGTAGTTTTTGCGGTTCACTACCGCACCATAGGCTTGGCAAGCGAACATGCTGATGCTATTAATCTTATCGATATAGCGCGGATTTTGGATTAAAAACATGGTCAAGCCAACGCCGCCACCGCTATGAGTAACACAATGCAAGTTATCCAATTCTAATTCATCAAATAAATAACGAAAAGTCGCTTCAAAATCATAAGTAGCGACGGTTTCGAAGTTGAATTTATCTTTTGGCACTGAGCTGTGACCATGACCACGCCATTCCATAATATAGCAGTGATGACCAAAGCTGGCTAAATGCTCTGCAATTTTTAAGCAGGTGTGTTTGTCCGAAAACGTACCGTGCGTTAGTAATATATTCTGCGCTTTGGCCATAGAGCTGTCAGCTGCAACGTTATCATCAGTCTCACTATTATCCTTTGCGCTATCAATAACTTGCCAAACAGCAATTTGCTCACCATCTTGAGTGGTCACTAGATTTAGCGTTTGTGTCATCATAAAAGTGGTCTCGTTCAAATCATTTACTCAAATCATTTAGTATAGGTACGCAGGATTCTTAAAAGATACCATTATTAAGTAGAGAGCGAGTAAACATCGTTCAAGTACTTTAATAAGAGATGCTCTAATAACCAGTGCTTTAATAAAAGATACTTTAATAAAATGCCAAAAAATGGAAAGTTGCTCTTACTAGAGCTTTGCGCTTTTTATTTTGTATATCGCAAGAGACTACGATGCTTGATAATTGGCAATACCGTCTTAATATAGTCACTAATAGATATGGTATTTGCAATAGAACAACTTTGTATCGTTGTTATAGCTTCACAGCATTTACGCTTTAGATTTGAGTATTAAAAAAACCAATAGCAGCCATTTATGACTGTCACAGTTAAATCACAGTGGCGCAGTCGGAATTATCGCTTGAGTGCGCTATAATAGCCGTTATAACTTTATTGAAATCGTAGTTAAACCAAGCCAATATAACGATAAGCTGCGATGATTGATAATCTGCCTATTTTTCAAAATTCACGACACAGCAGCCATGACAGATATAGCATTTGTGTCATAACGCATAGGAAACCTTATGAGTGAGCACAACCAAACTGACAGTCAATTAGACCAGTCTACAGACTTCGAATCAGCATTAGATACTGATCAAACCGAGACCAAAAGCAATATTACTATTACTGAGTCAGCGCAAGGTTACTTGGCAGATTTGTTGTCAAAACAAGATACTGACGGCATCGGTGTGCGTATATTCGTTGAACATCCAGGTACACCGCGTGCTGAATGCTGTATGGCATATAATCAGCCGGGCGAGGAAGATAGCGCCGATCTGCGTTTTACCTATGATAATTTCTCTGCATTTATTGAGGCGGCATCAGTCCCTTATTTAGAAGATGCCGTCATTGATTATAATAAAGATCGTTTTGGTGGTCAGCTGACCTTCCGTGCACCGAATTCTAAAGTGCCAAAAGTTGGCGCTGATGCGAGTGTCGAAGAGCGTATCAACTACGTCTTGCAGTCTGAAATTAATCCAAGCTTGGCCGCGCATGGCGGTGATGTACAATTGCTTGAACTGATTGAAGAAGAAGGCATTGGCTTAACCGCAGTATTGAAGTTCGGTGGTGGTTGCCAAGGTTGCTCAGCCGTTGATATGACCTTGCGTCAAGGTGTTGAAGTGCAGCTCAAGCAGCAAATACCAGAGTTGACTCAAGTCGTCGATGAGACTGACCATACTCGCACTGAAAACGCCTACTATAAATAAAGGTTTAATAGTAAGCGCATAATAACTGCTAAATACAGTATGAATAACGCTTATTAATTTTACGGCTTATGAATATTAGTCATTAAGTGTTGAATAAGTTGCTATTCTTTTAATAAAGAAGCTGAGTTATGATGAACTCAGCTTTTTTTATTGCTATGATTTAGAGAATAGCTTTTTTAGAGATGATTTTTTAATCAAGACGTTTTCAACCAATGCCAAGGAGTATGTAATGAGTGATGGACAACCAGAGAATAATACTGATAACAGCCCAAAAAATTCGCAGCACCTAGAGACCTTAGCGATTCATGCTGGCTATACCGTGGAGCCAACCACCAAAGCCGTGGCGGTGCCTATTTATCATACTAGCTCATATGCCTTTGATGATACTCAGCACGGGGCAGATTTATTTGACCTAAAAGTTGCGGGCAATATCTATACGCGTATTATGAACCCGACTAATGCGGTGTTAGAAGAGCGCGTAGCAGCGCTTGAGGGCGGATTAGGCGGGCTCGCAGTTGCCTCTGGGATGGCGGCCATTACTTACACAGTACAGACCATTTGTGAAATGGGTGACAACATCGTTGCCGTATCGACACTATATGGTGGTACATATAATTTATTTGCGCATACTTTACCGCGTCAAGGTATCGAAGTACGCTTCTTTGACCATAAAAATCCTGACTCTATTCGTGATCTAATCGATGATAAGACCAAGATGGTCTTTGCAGAGAGTATCGGTAATCCACTTGGCAATATCATTGATATTCAAGCGGTCAGCGATATTGCCCATGAATACGGTGTGCCTGTGGTGATTGATAATACCGTGGCGACGCCAGCGCTTTGCCGTCCATTTGAGTTCGGTGCAGATATCGTGGTGCATTCATTGACCAAGTATATGAGCGGTACGGGTACGTCTATCGGTGGTGCAATCATTGATAGTGGTACATTTGCATGGGGCGACTATCCTGAACGTTTTCCACTCTTGAATGAGCCGGACGTTAGCTATCATGGCGTAAACTTCGTCAAAGACGTAGGTGCAGCGGCCTTTATTGCTCGTGCTCGCGTTGCGCCATTACGCAATACTGGTGCTGCCTTAAGTCCGCTTAATGCCTTTAGTATCCTCCAAGGTATGGAGACGTTAAGCTTACGCATGGAGCGCCATGTCCAAAACGCTCAAGCGGTGGCTGAGTATCTCAAAAGCCATGATAAAGTGGCTTGGATTAAGTATGCCGGCTTGTCTGATCATCCAGACCATGAGCTGGCTAAAAAGTATATGAAAGGCACGCCATCAGCGATTTTGACCTTTGGGGTGAAAGGCGGCCGTGATGCTGGTGCACGTTTCATTGATGCGCTACAGCTCATTACGCGTTTGGTGAATATCGGCGATGCAAAATCTCTAGCTAGTCATCCTGCGACGACCACACACCGTCAGTTAAATGAGCAAGAATTAGAGCAAGCAGGCGTTAGTGAAGATATGGTGCGCTTGTCTATTGGTATTGAGCATATTGAAGATATCAAAGCAGATTTGGAACAAGCTCTAGCGTCTGCTTAATGCATAATTGGTCATCTAAAAAAGCCCATATCGATTTGATATGGGCTTTTTTATTTGTTCAACTATGTAGAAAAGGCTTAATTTTAGGCTACCAATACACGGCGTGCGATATCTCGATAGTCTTGTGACGCTAAACGTGGGCCAAACTGTTGAATGACTTGACTGGCGACTTCGCTGGCAAGACGACCACATTCTGGCAAGCTGTATTGCTGCGATAAGGCGTACAAGAACGCTCCAGCATAGTTATCGCCTGCACCGTTGGTATCAATAACGTTTGCTACTTTTGGTGTTGGTACTTCATAAATAACAATATCATCACCGTCCTTTTCAGGTTTATGGGCAATAACTGCACCATTCGCGCCATTAGTTACGACGGCTATCTGGCAATATTCAAGCAATGCACGTGCTGAAGCTTTATGTTGTTTTTTCTCAGTAAATAACCGCGCCTCTTCACTATTGCAGAATATTACCTCGACTTTATTGCCTAGCATATTGAGTAGACCGTCTTTTGCAAACTTTACTACCGCTGGATCTGCAAAACTGACCGCGATTTTGGCACCATGAATACCTGCTTGTTGGCGCAACTGAGTCATGGCGGGTTGAATGCTCTCAGACATCGCTAAGTAGCCTTCTATATATAACCAATCTGCTTGCGTCAATGCTTCAAAATCGACATTCTCAGCAGTAATATCACTTGAAGTGCCAAGGTAGGTTTGCATTGTACGCTCACCATCGTGAGTAACAGCGACCACACACGATCCAGTTACGCCACCTGTATGTATCGACTTAGCTGAGGTTGCAACGCCAGCTTCGTTTAAGTCTTTTATATAAAATGTTCCTTGTACATCGTCACCTATGCGACAGGCGTAAAATGGCTTACCACCCAAACTAGCAAAGGTAAACATGGTATTAGCTGCTGAACCGCCACCCGCTTTTTTTGATAGTTTGATTTCTGCCAGTTTTAAAAATGCCAATACTTGCTGTTGCTCATCAAAGTTTGCCAAGGTCATATTGCCTTTGGTCAGCTCCGTCTCTTCTAGAGCTGCATCGCTCAACACAAATTCATAATCAACCAAGGCATTGCCTATCGCCATCACATCGTACATAGATTATCTCTCCAATTTTAATATTAAAATAAAACAGCGATTTCATTGATTGTTAAGCTTGCAGCTCAAGGAGGCGCTGATATAAGGCGTTCTTTTTGACGCCAGTAATATCAGCCGCTAGAGCCGCCGCTTTTTTGACTGACATATCTTCTAATAGACGTTGCAAGAGCTTATCGTGGACGCTTATATCATCATCGTCCTGTGCTACGTTTACGCCTGCGACGACCACAACTATTTCGCCACGTTGTTGATTGTCATCAGCTTTAACAAATTCAATAAGCTCTCCTAAAGTCGACTTGAATACAGTCTCGAAGGTTTTTGTCAGCTCTCGGCAAAAAGCTACCCCGCGATCCGCACCAAACACTTCTGCCATATCCTCTAAACTTGCTACGATACGATGCGGTGCTTCATAAAATATGAGCGTTTCAGTGCGCGACTTCAATACTGATAGCTGTTTTTGGCGACCATGGGTTTTTGCAGGTAAAAAACCAATAAAGCTAAAACGATCAGAAGGTAGTCCTGCTACTGACAACGCGGCAATAGCAGCTGACGCACCGATAATAGGCGAGACCATGACACCAGCAGCATGCGCCGCTTGTACCAGCTGATAACCAGGATCGCTGACCAGTGGCGTTCCTGCATCACTAATCAATGCAACCGAATGCCCTTGTTGAATCATCTCAATAATCTTGGGTGTTTGGATAGCGCTGTTGTGCTCATGGTAGGCCCAAAGCTTATTATGTCCACGAGTTTTATTGTCTGTTGTACTGTCAGTGTTGTCAATTTTATTAGCAGTCTTGTCATCGTCGTTTGTATTGCTACCTTTGGTATCGATACTAAAATGCGCCAATAGTTTCCCTGAGGTACGAGTGTCCTCACAAGCGATGATAGCCACTTGCTTTAAGGTCTCAATCGCGCGCGGCGTCATGTCGCTTAAATTACCAATTGGAGTAGCAACGATATACAGACAAGCTGGCATCGCGGTAGGGGTAGACATGAAAACCTCGTAAATATGATGATAAATAAAAACAGCATGATTGGTTTTTCGGCTATTATCATCATTGCCACTTATAAAAGCAGTCATAGGTATGATGTTAAATGCTGAAAAGTAGTTAGTTTATCATGTTGTGCTATTATAAATCTGAATTGACTATTCTGTGATTACTTATAAGTCATAAAGTCTATTTTTCATGCAAACTATTCTTGGAGTTGCTGTTTTTATGAAGGATGAGGAGAGCAAACGTTATGGCTAGGGCAACTAATGGTCATCGTCCGTTGGCTTTGACGTCTCCTAAGCAACGTCAAGGTAGTTTGTTTGAGCAACAGGCATGTCAGTTTTTGCAGCGACAGGGTTTAGTGCTTATCGCTCAAAACTGGCAGCAACCAAAAATTGGTGAGCTTGATTTGGTGATGTTAGAAATAGGGCAGACATGGTCGACATTGGTATTTATTGAAGTGCGTCAGCGATTACGTTCAAGTTTTGGTGATGCCGCGCTTAGTGTGACCAAGGCCAAGCAGCGCAAGATTATAAAAACGGCTAAATATTTTTTGCAACAACATTCTGAATACGCTCATTTTGAATGTCGCTTCGATGTGATTGCCTATAATATTGAACGCGCTACGAGTAACATTGCAAACAACGATAAAAATAACAATGATAAAAATAATATAGCCGAGCATTCCACAGCATCTTATCAACCAGAGTGGCTTTCGGGTGCATTTATGGCAACAGCGTGGTAGCGTATTGGGTTTGTATGATTTAGAAAAATGTATTTAGCAATAAGCATAAAGCCGATATCTAATAAGCTGCCGTTACTAAAAACCTAACCGCTGATGGTAAAAATTGAGTAAAGTAACTGGCATGGTGCTCAGGGTAGAGTACTGATGCATGACAGTAATTAACACAACTACTCTGAATATAACAGTGCTGCTATGACCGACCATACTGCCTATATAATTATTATAATATTTAGTCTGAATCAGTGACATAAATTTTCTATATTCTATTACTAAAACTTAAATATTGACTGTGCTTTATGAGGAAGATAATGACAAGGTTGCATACACTTAAATCCGTTTTTAAAACACCGCGTGTCGCTATAAATCGTACGATGATAAGTGCTATTGTAATGGCTAGCCTAGTTAGTACGGGCTGTACGACCAATTATTTGACCAATAGTACTGAAGGTACTTATGGCGTGCCAGTGACTGAACGGACTATCCCTCAGCGCTTGCTTGATCGTAGTATTGAACATACAGCAAAGATAAACGTCTATGGTTTGCAAGAAGACCTGCAAGCCAATAGTCGAATAAGCATTGATAGTTTTTATAGCGAAATTCTGCTTACAGGTGAGGTGCCAACTGAGGCTCTGAAAGTGCAAATCGAGCAAGTAGTCAGCTCTATGCCTGACGTACGCCGCGTCTATAATGAGCTAGATGTTAGTGTTGCTAGAGGCTATAGCTCGACCGTACATGATGGTTATATTACCTCAAAGCTAATGGCCAAAACTGCGGCTAACAATGCAGTCAAAGCGTCACAATTAAAGGCAGTGACTAATGATGGGGTGGTCTATGTTATGGGCAGAGTGACACCTACTCAGCAAAGCCATCTGATCGATATTGCCAACAGTACTGCTGGTATTACTGAGTTGGTATTACTGACTACTGTCGTGGATGACAGAGGCTTGCCTATCAATGATGCAGATATCATGTCAGAAAGTAATCCTGCCAACGCTACTACTGCGCAATCAACGGGGGCAACACCGATTATTAGAGAGGTCGCTCCAACAAACTCAGCAAGTAACGATACTTTAATAGAAGACAGTGATATAGAAAACAGCAACTCAACTGAGCAACAATCTTCCAGCCCTTATATTGATTTATACCAAAATCCATAAATTAGCTTTAAGTAACTGTTTCTATTTCTACGAAAAGTCTTCTGTTTATATTTTCATTGATAAATAGGGTTTGGTTTATAGATGAATGACTTCATTTGCTGCTCTAAAGTCATTCACAATAACCTTTAACAGTCATAACACTAAAAACACGTCAAATTATAAGACAGCCAGTAAAATAACTGAATGCAGAAATGCAGACAAACAAGGCAATGGATTAGTCACCAAATCATTTGGCGTATTGGCAGCGGTAGACTGGGTAATCATAGGGATAATAACAATGAAAGGTTCGAATTCTGATAATGCACAACAAAAAACAGATATTACTGAGATAACAAACGATATTTCTGCGAGCAATCAACCTCGCAATACGCGTACGTTAAAGCTGGTAGGTGCAGGCATAGTGGCAGTAGGTGCTATTACGTTAGCCACTCAACAAGCGCAAGCATTGTCAGCGTTGGCAGTAGTAAATGGTATCACTTCAAACAGCGGCGTTGGTGTCAGCAAAAACATCTTATATGGTGACGAGCCAGCACAAGATTTGGATATCTATTACCCTAAATCGTTAGCACAGGCGATGAAAGCACAAGATACCATTAATAATACTTATCCGATGGTGGTATTCGTGCATGGTGGCTCATGGGAGAGTGGCAGTAAAGACGAATATGCTTTCGTCGGTCAAAGCTTAGCTCAGGCAGGTTATGTCACCGCAGTGATTAATTATCGAAAAGCACCCGAGCATGTATATCCTGATTACGTTGAAGACACTGCCCAAGCAATTGCATGGAGTGTTAATAATGCGCCAAGTCTTCATGTTGACCCAAAGCGCGTAGCAGTGGTCGGACATTCTGCTGGCGCGTTCAATGCGGTAGCTGCAATGTCTAATGAAGATTTTTTGGCACCTTATGGAATTAAACCAAAAGACATCGCTGCGGTCATTGGTATCGCTGGCCCTTATAGCTATGATTTTCGTAAATTTGCCAGTGTGACTGCTTTTGCTGCTGATGCTACCCCAAATGCAGTGATGCCCGACCGTCAAATCAAAGGCGAGCAGCCACCGTATTTATTATTAACTGCCGAAAAAGACAAAGTTGTGCATAAGACCAATACCATCAAAATGACTCAGGCGCTGAAAGATCATGGCGTAACGGTGGAAAATGGCGAAATCGAAGGTGCCAGTCATGCTACCAGTATTGGAGCGATGGCACCGCCATTACGTTGGGTCAATGATGTACGTGCGCAAGTATTAACTTATTTAGATAAAAATTTAAAATAGACAGTTTAATAAACGTAGAGTTGCTACATGTGCTTATGAGTAGACAGTACTGTAAGATGGTTAAACTCTTGTTATAATGATGCCTTTGTATGAAGCCTAGCATTTTTATGCTAATGCCAATCAGTATTGGTAAGCAAATTATACAAACTCATACAGAACATACAAACGCTACTTCTAATATAATAATAGGATATTCTATGAGCATGAACGCTGACGATTTAATCGCATTTTTACAGCAGCATTTTCCAGACGCTTTTATTCAAGCTGCCAATCAGGGCAATAAGTTTGATGTACGTGTAGTCGATGCCAGCTTTGAAGGCAAACGTGCCGTACAGCGTCAACAATCTATCTATGCGTTGGTCAATGACAAGATTGCTAGTGGCGACATACATGCGCTTAATATTCAGGCATTGACGCCTGCTGAGTGGGAAGTACAGTCACAAGGTTAAATGTTTTTATTTTTACAGTGCAAGCTTTTAGTTTTCTAATTTACTGCACTTTTCTTCACACATACAGCTAGGTTGTTACTTTTATGGATCAGTTTTTAATCACCGGTAGTAGTCGTATCGCAGGGGAAGTTACTATCTCTGGCGCCAAAAATGCCGCTTTGCCTTTGCTTGCAGCTATGATATTGGCTGAGACCCCAACGACATTGCACAATGTGCCATCGTTACAAGATGTGCGGACGTTGATTGAACTGATCGGTGGCATGGGTATCGATATCCAAAAGCAAGGCGATACGGTCACTTGCGATACCAAAAATATCGATAACTTTTATGCACCCTATGATCTAGTAAAGACCATGCGCGCATCGATTTTAGTACTTGGGCCATTGCTAGCACGTTTTGGTGAAGCAGAAGTCTCATTGCCAGGCGGCTGTGCTATTGGTTCACGCCCTGTTGATCAGCATTTAAAAGCATTTGAAGCCATGGGTGCTACAATTAGCGTAGAGAATGGCTATGTAAAAGCACAAGCACCTAAAGGTGGCAAGCTGATTGGTTGTAATTTCTCATTTGATATGATTACCGTTGGCGGTACTGAAAACGTCATTATGGCGGCAGCACTTGCTAAGGGTACGACGGTCTTGGGTAACTGTGCGCTTGAGCCAGAAGTCGTTGATTTGGCCAATATGTTGGTGGCGATGGGTGCAAAAATAGGCGGTATCGGCACCTCAACGATGACTATCGAGGGCGTTGAGCGCTTGCATGGCTGTGAATATTCAGTAGTGGCTGATCGTATCGAGACAGGCTCTTATCTTGCTGGCGCGTTGATGACGCGCGGTGATGTGTTGACCAAAAACACGTCTGCGTTATTATTAACGCCCGTGTTAGAAAAGTTCGAAGATATGGGTGCCGTGATTACTACAGGTGATGATTGGATTCGCGCCCAAATGACTGGTCGCCCAAGACCTGTAAACATCCGTACTCAGCCGCACCCTGGCTTTCCAACTGATATGCAAGCGCAAGTAATGGCGATATCTTGTTTGGCAGATGGTACCAGTACCTTTATCGAAAATATCTTTGAAAACCGCTATATGCATGTGCCTGAGCTCAATCGTTTGGGTGCATCTATCCAAGTGGATGGTCATGCAGCGGTAGTAACAGGCGTCGAAAACTTCACGGCAGCACCTGTGATGGCGACTGACTTACGTGCATCGATGTCATTGGTAATGGCAGCTGCGGCAGCTGAAGGTGAGAGCTTGATTGACCGCATTTACCATATCGATCGCGGTTATGAACATGTTGAAGAAAAACTACGCGCGCTTGGCGTTAATATTGAGCGTATCAATACTAACGATTAACCTTACGATGCTTTGTGTGTGACACGCAGATTTATCCACGTTATAACATTAATAATCCTTAATATATTGCTAATCACCTGATATATAGGGATATCAATTGTACACGGACACCCTGTCATTATGACTGAGAAAACTGAACGCTTACAGACCAACGACTTATTGAATGAAGTAGACAACGAATTTAACGGCTTAACTTTAGCATTATCTAAAGGACGTATTTTAGAAGAGACGATGCCGCTCCTGCGAGCAGCTGGCGTTGATCTCCTCGAAGATCCTGATGCGTCACGTAAGCTGATTTTTCCTACTTCAAACCCGCATGTCCGCGTGCTTATTCTACGGGCCAGCGATGTGCCGACCTATGTAGAACATGGCGCTGCTGATTTTGGAGTAGCAGGTAAAGATGTGCTTCTTGAACATGGTGCTAATCATGTTTATGAATTGCTAGACCTGAAAATCGCTCAATGCAAACTTATGACGGCTGGCGTAAAGGATGCACCATTACCCAATCGTCGTCTGCGCATTGCTACTAAATACGTCAACGTCGCTCGTGCTTACTTCGCTAGCCAAGGTCAGCAAGTAGACGTCATCAAGCTCTATGGTTCTATGGAACTTGCGCCATTAGTTGGCTTGGGTGATTTGATTGTTGATGTGGTCGATACTGGTAATACTCTACGAGCTAACGGTCTAGAGCCGCGTGAGCATATTTGTGATGTCTCTTCTCGTTTGATTGTCAATCAAGTCAGCTATAAGCGTAAGTTTGCGTTACTTGAGCCTATCCTTGAAAGCTTTAAAGCTAGTATCGCTGCTGCCTCTTGATGGTCATTTGTCTGATGCATGTTAAGTGTTAGCGTTATTTATTATTGATAATACCAAAAGCTATTATGTGAGTTTTAAAACCAGTTTGGCGCTCTATGATAGACATAGCATGCTAAACTGGTTTTTTCATGTGTATTTACTGGAAGATATAAGCCTCTTATCATTTGCTTATAGCAATAGGTAAGTAGGCTAAAGCCATTATCCCATTACCATAGTTTGATTGTTTTTATAGCGTTTACTTTCTACAGAGATCTTTTTAGCTTAAACATAGGATTGAGTCATGCGCCAGTTAAGTACCCAAGATACCGATTTTGAGCAGCAGTTAACGGCACTGTTAGCCTTTGAGACGGTTAATGATGCTGATTTATTAAAAACCGTTGATGATATTATTACCCAAGTACGCCGCGATGGTGATAATGCAGTGTTAACATTGACTCAGCAGTTTGATCAGCATCCAGCAACGACGATGCAAGAGTTAGAGCTATCGAAAGATTCACTTGCTAAAGCTTTTGATAATTTGGATGCGAAAGTAAAGTCTGCATTGACGACAGCGGCAACACGGGTACAGACATTTCATGAACGACAAGTACAAGAGACTTGGCAATATGAAGATGAGCTAGGCAACCGCTTAGGTCAAAAAGTCACGCCACTTGATCGTGTGGGTATTTACGTACCAGGCGGGCTCGCATCTTATCCGTCTTCCGTGCTTATGAATGCTATTCCTGCAAAAGTTGCTGGCGTTACTGAAGTCATCATGGTCGTACCAGCGCCTAAAGGTGTGCTTAATCCACTAGTATTAGCAGCGGCACATTTAGCACAAGTTGATCGTGTCTTCACCATTGGTGGGGCACAAGCTGTTGCAGCATTAGCATATGGCACCGAAGCTATTCCAGCAGTGGATAAAATAACGGGTCCGGGTAATAAATATGTGGCGGCGGCTAAACGTGCCGTTTTTGGACAGGTAGGTATCGATATGATAGCTGGCCCATCTGAAGTATTAGTATATGCAGAAGGTGAAGCGCAAGATCGCGCTGACTGGCTAGCTATGGATTTATTGTCTCAAGCTGAACATGACCGTATTGCCCAAGCGGTCTTTGTAACGACAAGTAGCGAGCAGCTAGCAGAGGTAGCTGCTGAGATTGAAAAAGCATTAGCAGAGTTGCCAAAAGCTGATATCGCTCGTGACTCTTTACAGAATCGTGGTGCGCTTATTTTGGTCAAAGATAGAAGCGAAGGTATGGCTCTTATTAATCGTATTGCGCCTGAACATTTAGAGCTGTCTGTTGATGACCCTGATGCGCTGCTTGGCGATATTCGTCATGCCGGTGCTATATTTATGGGACGTCATACGCCTGAGGCCATCGGTGATTACTGTGCTGGCCCTAATCATGTGCTCCCTACATCGGGAACTGCGCGTTTTTCTTCTCCGCTAGGTGTCTATGACTTTCAAAAGAAATCATCAATTATTTATTGTAGTGAAAGCGGTAGTAAGCCACTGGCTGAGACAGCTGATATTTTAGCGCAGCGTGAAGATTTAGAAGCTCATGCGCGCTCAGCTCGTTATCGTTACCAGTAAAATGCTTTTAAATAGCCGATATATAGACAGGATAGCGGCTATAAAGAACCCTTTGTCAGAAATACATAGTCGTTATAGTAGTGACTGTATAGAATTTAAGTAGGATATTAATAGAGACTATTTTTTAGGTACTACTTCTAAAATAGCCGCAAACAAATCTTATCGGATTTTTTTATTATACATAGATAAGCTTTATATCCTACAAAGACAAGGAAGTGTTACTCCTGTTTATCAGGTAAGAGCTGATGTAGAGATTGCTCTCCCGCTATTCATAAACAGAGCGTTGTAAACCTAATTGAGGCATGATTATTACTATCATTTTATGTCTTGTCTGCAACCATTTTAGCTATTAGTAGGATAACATATGAGCGAACGAAAAGTTGATACCAGACTTTGGTCATCCAAAGCGCGTAACTTGTCACCTTACGTCCCTGGCGAGCAGCCTCAGCATGCTAATTTATGCAAATTAAACACCAATGAAAACCCGTTTCCGCCATCGCCGAAAGTGGGGGAAGCCATTGCTAAAGTCTTAGAGCAGCAAGCTGATGATCTACGTTTGTATCCAGCGCCTGAATCTGATGACTTGCGTAGTGCATTAGCACAGCTATATAGTCTTGATGTAAACCAAGTATTTGTCGGTAATGGTTCAGATGAAGTTCTAGCTTTAGTATTTGCCAGCTTCTTTTTAAAAGAACGCCCTGTGTTAGCGCCAGATATTAGCTATAGCTTCTATCCTGTTTATGCACAGACCTTTGGTGTAGAACTGGTGCAGATTGCGTTAGAAGCTGACTTTAGTATAGATCCTGACGCTTATCGTCAGCCTTGTAGTGGTATTATTATTGCCAATCCTAATGCACCAACAGGTCTATTGTTATCGCTTGCTGATATTCGCAAACTTGCCAGCGAGCATTCTAATTCGGTGGTTGTCATTGATGAGGCCTATATTGACTTTGCCTGTATAGATGAAGCCAGTTCAAACACACAAGCTTCAGCAGTAAGTTTAATTAATGAGTTTGATAATATCTTAGTGACCCAAACCTTTTCAAAGTCTCGCTCTCTGGCAGGTTTGCGTGTTGGAATGGCTTTTGGAAATGCGTCATTAATCGAAGCATTGACCCGTATGAAAAATAGCTTTAATAGCTATCCATTAGATAAGTTAGCTCAAGCTGGAGCGACTGCCAGTGTTTTAGATGCCGATTATTTTGAGCAAACACGTCAGCAAGTTATTGATTTACGCGAGTCATTAACGACTCAGCTGACAGCATTGAGCTATCAAGTATTGCCATCACATGCTAACTTTGTGTTTGCCCGTCCTCACGACGGTGATGCTAGCGCAGTCGCTAGCACATTGCGCGAACAAGGTATCATTGTGCGTCATTTTGATAAACCACGGATTCAGGAATACTTACGTATTACTATTGGTACGCAAGCACAACATGAGCGTTTAATTGATGCGCTGACTGCCATGCAAGCGACCAATGAAGACAGTAACTCTATATCAAATATTGGCTAATTTTTTTATTAGTGCAAAATTGAATTATTCGCTGGTAGTTAACGTTTTCATTAAGTTAGAAACCAGCGAGTAATTCACCTACTCAATTTTGTATTTAATCATATGAGTCTTTTCAACTGCCCAGCTAAAATTTTCAAAGCAAATTTTTTAGGTTATGCCTGCTTGATTTAATACATTCAGTAAGTTGCCAACTTTATCCAGACATTCTTGATATTCTTCGTCACAATCAGAGGCGACAGTAATACCGCCACCAGCCCATAAGCTTACTTGCCCTGCTGCATTCAACGATGTGTCGGCTTGCAATGTACGAATGAGCACATTCCATTGACCACTTCCATTAAAATTCATAAAACCCATGGTGCCACAATAAGCGCCTCGCGGTCCCGCTTCTAATTCAGAGATGATTTCAACAGCACGCCTTTTGGGCGTACCAGTGATTGAGCCTGCAGGTAGACTGCCAAATAATACTGCTAACGGATGTGCATCGGGCTTTAGCTCAGCGGTAATGGTGCTGACCATGTGATGCACATTGCTAAAGCTTTCAATTGCGAATAAATGCGGTACTTTTACACTCCCAGTTTTGGCATATTTACCTAAGTCATTACGTAATAAATCGACAATCATGACATTCTCAGCACGATCTTTGTTACTGTCAATCAATTGCTGCTTTAAGGTTAAATCTTGCTCATTATCCATACCTCTAGGACGAGTACCTTTGATTGGTTTAGTAATAATGTGATGCGAGCCTGTAGCCATATCTTTTATAAAAGTAAAAAACAGCTCAGGTGAGCAGCTCAATAGCTCAAAGCTTAAGGGTGGGGTTTTGACATGCTTAACGTTTTTAGCATGGTTATCAGTTGTTGTATAGTTAGGTTCCAAATTATCTAAGTTATCTAAGTTATCTAAGTTATCTAAGTCACCTAAGTCATCTAAATTACTATTAACCCCTAAATAACCAGCAAATGGTGCCTGAGTATTTCGATGTAGGGTAGGTAGGTAATCAACGAGCGTTGTTATAGAGTCGTTATAATTGTATGAGCCATCTAACTTATTAAGGCAGCCTTGCCAAGCTTGCGTTAGATTGATTTGATAACAGTCACCCTGTTGTAAGTAGTCTTGGGTTTTCTCAAAAGCATTCTGATAATCATCTTTATGCCAGCGCGCATTCAATACTAAGGGAGTTAGTTGGCATTCAAGATTGTCAGCTGCCTTTTTTATCTGGGATAGTTCATGGTCTAAGATACTAAAGTAAGATATAAGCTCAGCTAGTATTGAACTTGTTGTTTCGTTATCAGTATCCAGTGCTAAAGTATTTAATTTCCAGCCAGTTTTGTCTTCATTGGACGGGGTCAGATAGATATCATAATGTCCCAATACCGCACAAGGCTGCGCAGCCAGTTCGATTTTAGCTGCTGGACTTAATTCATAAGCAGTAATGTCATAACCAATAAAGCCTATTAGACCGTGATGATAACTTGGTTCCTCATTAGATTTATCTATTAAGTTTGAAACGCTACTATCAGACTCGTAAGCCTGACTATAATGGATTAGTTCATCCTGCCATTCTGAATAACTCATATGCGCTGTCGTTAGTGCATTACTATCATTTCGAAAGTTTTTTATCACTCTATATTTAGAATCGGGCAGCTGCTTGTTAGATATTTTGCTGTCAGCAGAGTAAACAGACCAGCTTACTTTAGGTAGTAGGCCAATTACAGGTCGCCCATTATTATTTAACCAAACCAATTGCCAATTAGCTTTAGTATCTTGGGAAAGTAAATGCCTCTGCAGTTGTGGTAGCAGTTCTGCGGCTGATAAGTCGCCAAAACGCCAGCTATTTTTGATAGCTGGCGTTTGTGCATATTGAGTCTGTCTAATCTCATCTTGAGAAGAGTTTGATGCGAGCATAGTTTAAGCGTCAAACCTTTTAATAATTAAGGTCGCGTTGGTGCCACCAAAACCAAAGCTATTGCTCATAAGGGTATTTAGCTTAGTTTCACGTAGCTCAGTGACGATATCGAAAGGGGCAGCTGCCTCATCAAGATTTTCAATATTAATACTTGGGGCAATAAAGCCTTCTTGCAGCATAAGTAAACAGTAGATTAATTCCTGCGCTCCAACAGCACCCAAGCTATGACCTGTCATTGACTTGGTAGAACTAATAGGTGGCACAGAGTTTTTAGTAGGAGTGTCAGTGTCTGATGCAAATACTTTAGCAATAGCCTTAAGCTCAGTAATATCCCCTAGCGGTGTGCTGGTACCATGGGTATTAACATAATCAACACGCTCTAATCCGGCTTGAGCTAATGCTTGCTGCATACAACGTACGGCACCTTCACCACTTGGCGCAACCATTTCTGCCCCATCCGAGCTGGCACCATAGCCGACAATCTCTGCTAAAATATTTGCGCCACGTGCCTGTGCATGCTCGAGACTCTCAACGACTACCATTGCGCCGCCACCAGCGATTACGAAGCCATCGCGATCTCTGTCATAAGCACGCGAAGATTGTTTAGGCGTATCATTGTACTGAGTGCTCATCGCACCCATCGCATCAAACATACACGACTGGGTCCAGTCTTCAGCTTCACTACCACCAGCAAGTATCACATCGGCCTTACCTAGTTGAATGAGTTCAGCTGCATGGCCGATACAATGAGTTGAAGTTGCACAGGCAGAAGAAATAGAGTAAGAAATACCTTGAATTTTAAGCCCAGTTGCTAGTGCTGCTGATACCGAGCTACTCATAGTCTTTGGTACAGCCATTGCTCCGACCCCGCGTAGGCCTTTTTCGCGCATAGCATCGACTGCGCTGACTACATCTTCTGTCGATGCACCACCCGAACCTGCTACCACGCCGACACGCGGATTATGATTGATGGTTTCAAGTGACAAACCAGATTGTTTAATTGCCGCTAACGCACTGACGTAAGCATAAAGACTCGCATCGCTAAAAAATCGTTTCAATTTACGATCAATACCAGCCGTATCTAGCGCCGTTTTGTCGATGCTACCGCTTACTTGCGACTTAAACCCATGTTCAGCGTAAGTTTCATTAAATGTAATACCAGACTGACCTTGTTTAAGAGCAGATGTGACGGTGGCTAAATCATGTCCGATACAAGAGACAATCCCTGCTCCAGTAATAACAACTCGGCGCATATTCCATTCCTTATAGTAATTAATTGTTGTCAATATCTAGCTGTGAATACTTATAACTGCTATCTATGTGTAGATGTTTGCCGCTTTTACTAGGTAGCTGCCTTCGTACTTGATATATTTAAAATATTTGATAATGTCATATTAAATGACGAAGCAATCATTCAACCATAGCTGAATTTGCATATTATTACGTTATTATTATGATAACGTATCAACGACTCAAAATCTTTTCTCTAATGCAAAACAGTCGCAAAAAAATAATAATTCTTAAAGGTAAGATAAAAAGGCTTGTTTGACTGGTTTCTATAAATATAACATGCGTTATTATAGCAGTCATAGGGATAGTATATGGGCTAAAAAATACACATATATAGTTTCTATATCATGCTTATAGTGTTAGATAAGCCATACTTTTAGATACAAACTTTACGATATTGATAACATTGTTCACACTGACATAGAAGTTAAGATATAGCTAAAATGATGACCTGAGCATTGATATAGACAAACATTTTTGTTGTTTTATCAGAATTTATTGGTACATTAAATTGGTACGTCAAAAAACTCAATGCATAGCCGTACATAATAAAGATTTGTCGATTTTAATTTTAAGTTATTTAATCATCATACTAAGGATATAACGATGGCAAAACGAAGCACTCTTTCTCAAGGTATCAATACTATTGGCCATTTTACCCGTAATAATCTTGAACGTATGGGATCATTAATTGATAGTGCTAATGCCAAAGCAAGTAAGCCACGTCAGTACAAGGCAGTAAACTTAGGTGATGAGGATTATCAACAAGATTTATTTCGTGAGCAAACCTTAAAAACGACACAGCAATTATTAGGTACACGTTTTGCTACGTATGGTAAATATGCTAAAAAAGTCGTACCTAATAGTTTATTTCAGTCTGTATTAGACAGCGCCTTTGTTCAAGTAGCCAAACTAGCCGCTAATTGGAGCCAATTAGATTTGCCGAACGAGCATCGTTTTGCTGATACTACTGTACTAGATGATGAACAACGTTATGCGCTAGCCACTGATATCGCCAATCAGAATAGAGCGTTGGCAACTCTGGGTGGTCTGACGGGCTTAGCAGGTTTACCAGGATTGCTGGCTGATACTTTGTGGCTTTTGTTGGTATCATTGCGTTCTGTTTATCAATTAGCTGCTGTCTATGACAAGCCTTTGACTGGTAAGCAAGGGATCAAGATGGCTTATGAGCTACTTGCCAGTGCAGATTTGAGCAAGATGCAAGAAAAGCAAGCGCTGCTAGCAGGTATTGGGGTGGGTAAGGGTTTACTCGATAATGCTCAAAGTCGCGGATTGCACAGCGAACTGAAAAACCTTGGTCTTAAAAATCAAAATGTCAACTTTTACGCTGAGCAAATAGACAATATCGCTGGGCAAGTAGGGGTTGATTTAGATCAAATTAATCTATCGTGGATACGCCGTTTCTTACCATTAAGTGCTGTTGCTGTCGGTATGCACTACAATAGTCGTCTAATTGACGAAGTGCTTGGGGTAGCTCAAGCAACATTTGCGCCAGAGCCAAAACTCGCTAACCGATTTATCACTGATGATAGTAGTAGCGAAGAAGAAGTAAGCCAAATGACAACCAAGCAGGATAAAGACTCAGATAACAAATCTGATAATGTTGATAGTTCCTCAGAGAAAAAGTCAGACGAACCTGCTGACACTAAATCTAATAATAAAGATAATGAGAAATCAGCTGATACTGGAAAGAAGACTAAGACTAAGACTAAGGCTAAGAAATAACGGTTGATTGACTCTTATTGATTAAGATAATAGAGGATGTTGGTATATAAAGCACGAAACAAAATATCCCAAAAGTTACCTTGAAAAATAAGACTTTATCGCCATTTAGTCGATAATAAATTAAAAGCTTATTACAGTTGTAGAAGTACGTAGTAAGTTGTTTATAGTTGCTGCCAATGCTTTACTGTATTGCTAACCGATATTAGAGTATACTTAATGCATATCTATTCAGCATTGTAAAGTGAAACTGACTATAAGTAGTTGAAATAGCAGCAACATATCTTTATAATACATTGTCCTAAAAATGGGTGCCTCAAAATCTTCACTTTTAATGAAGAGGATGGTGGATTCGCCCATTTTTTTGTTTTATACCAAACGGGAGAAGGATGCCTTATGGCAACAACTAACCAATTGATTCGTAAGGGTCGCAAAACCATCAAGGAAAAGTCAAAAGTTCCTGCGTTGCAAGCGTGCCCACAGCGTCGCGGTGTATGTACTCGCGTATATACTACCACGCCTAAAAAACCTAACTCAGCAATGCGTAAAGTTTGTCGTGTACGTTTGACTTCTGGTTATGAAGTATCAAGCTACATCGGCGGCGAAGGTCATAACTTACAAGAGCATAGTGTTGTACTTATTCGTGGTGGTCGTGTAAAAGATCTACCAGGTGTACGTTATCACACTGTTCGCGGTGCATTAGATTGTGCTGGCGTAAAAGACCGTAGACAAGGTCGCTCTAAATATGGTGCGAAGAAGCCTAAAGCTTAATATTAGCTAAGCCTATTTGTATCACCCATTAACTGTGCATGGGTTTGGTGTTAACAGTATTCTTATTCTAAATGAGTAATATGCTGTCATAACATACCGCCATGCAGTAAGGCTGACTGACAACTCGATATAACACCGCCTATATTATTGACTGGTGCGAGATTGTGAATGTCAGACACTCCTGAAGATAAGGATTATTATTATGCCAAGACGTCGCGTCGTTGCTACCCGTGAGATCCTACCGGATCCTAAGTTTGGTAGCCAAACCATCGCTAAGTTCATCAACCATGTAATGAGTCATGGTAAAAAATCTACTGCTGAGCGTATCGTTTACGGTGCCCTTGAGACAGTAAGCCAGAAGCGTAACATCGAAGATCCAGTATCTTTCTTTGAAGAAGTTTTAGAAAATGTACGCCCAATGGTTGAAGTGAAAGCTCGCCGTGTTGGTGGTGCAACCTATCAAGTACCAATGGAAGTACGCCCCTCCCGTCGTACTGCCTTGGCTATGCGTTGGTTAGCTGAAGCTGCTGCTAAGCGTTCTGAAAAATCAATGGCTCTACGCCTTGCTGGCGAATTGTCTGATGCGTCAGAAGGCAAAGGTAATGCTATGAAAAAGCGTGACGAAGTTCACCGCATGGCAGATGCTAACAAAGCATTCTCTCATTATCGCTTCTAAAGCGGCTTAGCATTTATAAATAACTTTTTTATTAAGTTGTTTATACGTTATATGTGATTGATACGATTAACTTGTAGATAATATATCTGCTGGTTAATCGTTATACTACTTATTCTATTGATTCTCGTCATGATTAATAAGACGATTAGATAGCTTAAGGCTTTTCAACAGCCTGAACTATTATATATCTTAAATGGCGAACATCTATCATGATGCTGTCCTACATAAAGCATCCCAAATTTGATGCCGCACTATTCTTAGTATTTGCTCTTTTTTTGTCCGTATTAGGCCCAATAATCAGTAAGTAATATTACGAAGCTGACCGCTTTGTCATAGAGTATAAGGTAGAGACACAACACATTAATCTATACACGAATTTCCCTAGGAAAACACTATGGCTCGTAAAACTCCCCTAAAACGCTATCGCAATATTGGTATCTCAGCGCACATCGATGCTGGTAAGACAACCACTACTGAGCGTGTTTTATTTTATACCGGTGTTAGTCACAAACTTGGTGAAGTACATGATGGCGCAGCCACCATGGACTGGATGGAGCAAGAACAAGAGCGCGGTATTACTATTACCTCAGCGGCGACGACTTGCTTTTGGTCAGGTATGGCAAAACAGTTTGACGAACATCGTATCAACATTATTGACACTCCAGGTCACGTTGACTTCACGATTGAAGTTGAACGTTCTATGCGTGTACTTGATGGTGCTTGCATGGTTTACTGTGCAGTAGGTGGCGTCCAGCCACAGTCTGAGACCGTATGGCGTCAGGCGAACAAATATAAAGTACCACGTCTTGCATTTGTAAATAAAATGGATCGTGTTGGCGCTGATTTCTATCGCGTTATTGAGCAGATCAAAACTCGTCTAGGTGGTAATCCTGTACCATTGGTTATTCCAATTGGTAAAGAAGATGATTTCGAAGGCGTTGTTGATCTAGTCACTATGAAAGCTCTATATTGGGATGAAGCATCTCAAGGTATGGAATTTGAAGAACGCGAAATACCAGCTGAATTGCAAGAAAAAGCAGAAGAGTATCGTGAGCATCTCGTAGAAAATGCGGCTGAAGCTTCAGAAGAACTCATGAACGAGTATCTGGAAAATGGCGAATTGTCTGTAGAGCAAATCAATGCTGCTATTCGTCAGTTGACTATTGATAACGAAATTATTCCATTGCTTTGTGGTACTGCCTTCAAAAACAAAGGTGTACAAAAGATGTTGGATGCGGTTATTCAATATCTTCCAGCACCAATGGATGTACCTGCTATTAAAGGTATTCTTGATGACAAAGATGAAACTGAAGGCACTCGTGAAGCATCAGACGAAGCCCCATTCTCAGCTTTAGCATTCAAAATCATGAATGATAAGTTCGTTGGTAACTTAACCTTCGTTCGTGTTTATTCAGGTGTTTTGACGCAAGGTAGCAGCGTTTATAACCCAGTTAAAATGAAGCGTGAGCGCGTTGGTCGTATCGTACAGATGATGGCGAACTCTCAAGAAGAGCTTGCAGAAATTCGTACTGGTGATATCGCAGCATTGGTTGGCATGAAAGATGTGACAACTGGTGATACGCTATGTGATGAGCAAAATGTTATCACTCTTGAGCGCATGGAATTCCCAGATCCAGTTATCAGTCTTGCCGTTGAACCTAAGACTAAAGCTGACCAAGAAAGAATGTCTATCGCTTTAGGTCGTCTTGCAAAAGAAGATCCATCGTTCCGTGTGCATACTGATGAAGAGTCTGGTCAGACTATCATTAGTGGTATGGGTGAGCTACATTTAGAAATTCTTGTTGACCGTATGAAGCGTGAATTCAACGTTGAAGCAAACATCGGTGCACCACAAGTTGCTTATCGTGAAACGATTCGTGACACTGTTGAACAAGAAGGCAAATTCGTACGTCAAACAGGTGGTCGTGGTAAATTCGGTCACGTTTGGTTACGTCTTGAGCCACTTGATCCAGCGGGTGATGTTGAATACGAATTCGCTGAAGAAGTTGTTGGTGGTACCGTACCTAAAGAATTCCATGGTGCCGTTGATAAAGGTATCCAAGAACGCATGAAAAATGGCGTACTTGCTGGTTACCCAGTAGTTAACGTAAAAGCGACCTTGTATGACGGTTCTTACCATGACGTTGATTCGGACGAGCTTTCGTTTAAGATGGCAGGCTCTATGGCTTTCAGAAAAGGCTTCATGGCAGCAAACCCTGCGTTACTTGAGCCAATCATGAAAGTTGAAGTTGAAACGCCTGAAGACTACATGGGCGATATCATGGGTGATCTTAACCGTCGTCGTGGTTTGGTACAGGGTATGGAAGACTTACCTGGTGGTACTAAGCAGATCCGTGCCGAAGTACCATTAGCAGAAATGTTTGGTTATGCCACACAAATGCGCTCAATGTCACAAGGCCGTGCTACATACTCAATGGAATTCCAAAAATACGCTGAAATTCCAAAATCAGTTGCTGCTGAAATCATCTCTAAGTTCAATTCTAAAGATGGCGACGAGTAAATAAAGTACTTAATAGTGGCGATATAGAGTGCATCTCTATATTGCCATTGAAGAATATACCAATAACTTGTTAAAAGACTTGTTATTGGTTGTGATTTTCTTATAATATCTGCACATTGCATGTGCAACCTTTTAACAATTATCTTAATGTGGTCAGAATGCTTTAGCTATTGTCTTAACATTATTTAAGCACTTTAGTTGAAAATTCTAATCCCAAATAAAGAGGAAATACCCATGGCAAAGGCCAAGTTTGAACGTCTAAAACCACATGTCAACGTTGGTACCATCGGACA
>NZ_JBEOPE010000015.1:0-84154 GCF_040309845.1 Psychrobacter sp. S1-30-MNA-CIBAN-0213
TTTATGATTATGTTTGATGATCGTATCAGCAAGCATTTAATCTAAATGGCAGTTACACAGAATCAGGGATGGTCTCAAAGAGACAGGGCTAGCTGTCTCTTTTTTACACATTATTGATATCTCAAATACGTATCATCACGTTTGAAATATCGTACTTTAAGCAAATAAGATCTGCACTCATGATTAACCTAAAGGAATAAAGCTATTGTCTTTAAACTTAGCACTTACTGTACCGTTGTTCTGTAATAACTCACCAAAGACTTTACCATTGACCGTGATATCAGCAAACTTACCAGTCTTGGCATTTTGGATAATGAACTTATTATCGACATCGAATTTTAAATTAACAGCTGCATTATTTTGGGTAATATTAAGCTGTGTACATTTACAGCTGACATTATATTCAGTGTCTAAAATAGTTTTACCAGTCACATACAACTTCTTGCCATCAACACTTGCATTCAAACCTTGCAGCTCTACAACATCACGTGACATACGCTTCAAGTTTGCCTGAATATCCAGCGGTATAGTAGAGGTAGAAGTGGAGTTGGCATTCTTTCTTGCCACCTTACCCTTGAGAGACATCACTATCTCTATACCAACAAACTTACCAGTAGCCTCTTCAATATTACCATCCTGAGTTACTTTGATGACATTTTTGATATCGGCTTCATTAGCCACTGCATTTAGCGAAATAGTTACATCAGTTGCAGGCTTCTCTTTAAGCAGTTGACCCGTTAGTTTAATAGTCGATGGTAAAGTTCTGACCACTAAGGTGCCATCGGCAAGCTTACGACTCATATCCAAGAACGCCATCTCAAGATCACGGGCTTCGATAGTACTATCGTTAGCTTTAAGCTTTACATTACCCAGTTTTATCACTGCTTTTTCTAGGGTAATACCTTCTCTATTGATGTCATTTAGATCAAACTCATCATTTACCAATACTTTATCGCTGAACTGGGCGT
Source organism: Psychrobacter sp. S1-30-MNA-CIBAN-0213 (assembly GCF_040309845.1). Classification (NCBI taxonomy): domain Bacteria; kingdom Pseudomonadati; phylum Pseudomonadota; class Gammaproteobacteria; order Moraxellales; family Moraxellaceae; genus Psychrobacter; species Psychrobacter sp. S1-30-MNA-CIBAN-0213. Next base: position 969 of record NZ_JBEOPE010000015.1, read on the forward strand.
TGACCATTGCACCTTGTGACGTTGAACTAAAAACGACAGCTTCTGCACCTGAACCAATATTTACACTATTGAAACCAAAACTACCTTTGAAGTTGTTAGTACTAGTGTTCGAGCTTAAAGCATTTATATAACCTTTATAGATATTAGTAAATGCATCTTTACTCACAACAGTTTTTTCATAATTCATGGTCTGGGAATTGTATTTATAATCATACTCTGTAGTCGTAAGTAACGTCGTACCTGAAAGTTTGAACTGACCATCAGTACTAAGTGTCGCTATAAAATCACTACTTGGGTTTATTGTTGTATCACCCAAAGCTGATTTGAAACTTGCATTATTAGCTAAGGCAATAATGTCAGCTGATGTTAATCTTGCTAGGTTATTTTCTTCCATATAATAAAAAATACCTGTTGGCACATCGAACGTAGCGCTAATTCTTTGCTCTTGTCTTTCTGTAAGAATTTCACTAGCACCTTCATAGGCATCTTCAATGGCTTTATTATCCAAAATGAACTGCTTGGCAGTATTAATAATACTTTTAGCTTGCTCAAGCTCAGACAGGCTGTTGTCTACAGGTGGCTTAGGTGGAATGGCTGAACCGTTATTATTGGAAACCGTTGTTTTACCGCTATCACTACCGCAACCTGCTAGTGCTAAGGTGCTGGCCAATGCTAATGCAGTCAGTTTGAAGAACTTCATAAAATCATCCTTTATTTGTGAGGTCTCTTTCGAGTTACGGTAGTAGATATACTTAAATAAATAATTAAATGATGATTATCTGTCTGATCTAACACCATCAAACTTTTAGTCAAAACTTAAGTTCACTAATCAATAAGCGAATAATATATTCATTTACTGATTTAGTCTATACAGTAATCAACTATATTTTAGCTGTTACACAAATATTAAGATAAAAAGGATTTACGGATTTTATAATTAAAAAATACCAATCATAATGCCTGCAACTTGCTAATTTATAAATAAATAGTAAGTAGAATGAACCTGAAGACTCTCGCTAATATATATAGCGAGAGGAACGCTATTTAGATAAATACGATTTTATTTAGTTCTATAATTTTAAGAGGTTTTTGGGCTTTATTTGAAGTTTCAAAAGTAAGCTAAAGTCTAAAAGTAATTGATAGTCAATTCACGATAATATCGACATAAGGAAGCTAATTACAGGCTGTGACTGTACCTTACTATAGTCATCAAAGTTGACGCTGCAATGGTTTTATAGAACGTAAAATTACGCATTGATATTGAAAGTTTCAGGAATCAATAAGTCTCGATGACCTGCATTAGCTCATATCTGAGCATATCTGCACTTGGCAAACGTTCAGCATGAAACCGTACAATCGGAATACCTGCACTAGCAAGCGCTTTGTCTTTTTTGTCATCCGCCTTTTGTCTTGATTTACTACTATGTGTCCAGTCATCAAGCTCAATAGCGACTAATGTCGTCTGCGCGTCTATATCGGTAATGACATAATCAACACTTTGACGGCAGATACGGTTAAACCAAAAGCTACGTTCGGAGGTTTCGTCACTATTAGCTTCAATAATGCGAGAGAGTTGAACTTGCACAAATATATGATATTCGGGCAAGGCGTTTTTGAGCTTATGAAAAAATATGACTTCAGTATCAGTCATGATAGGCATCGGTGCAAATGGCCAAATAGCCAAATCATCACCGCGTACAGGTTGTGGATCGGGCTCAATGTTTTTACTAGATTGACGTTTTGACAACAACTTTGGTAATGTAATCAGCCCCAAAAAACCTACGGCTAACACCAAAAATACAACGCCAAATGACATAATTCTACCTTATAAAATTTTGGGATGACTGATGTTAGAGCTCTCTAAACAATCAATCACAACGCGGCAACCATTATTGGCTAACACGTAATACAGAGAAAAATAAGTAAATAACAAATTGTTCTTATACTATCCGAGCTAGTAAGTATCTACAATTTATAAACCACAAAACACGACAATAGATGTCGTGTTTTGAATAATACATAATTGGATATAAGAATAAAGTTTAAGATATTAGTGGGTCTTAAAGATAACGTCTAACAAACTAATGACCTAACGCCAATACAACACCCATGCACCTGATGTATCAACCTGAGGGTCAGTATTGATCTTATCTTTCAGCGCCAATGCTGCAACCTTTCCACGTTCTGGACCGACTACAACTCGTACACCGCGACTAGTAGTACTGGTTTTAACTTGATAACCAGCGGACTTAAATTTCTTGGCCACATCGTCAGCTGAAGCTTGATTACTAGCCAAGGCTACCTGCACACCAAAGCTACCTTTGGCATCAGTTTCTTTAACTTCTTGACGAGCTTCGCGCAGCTTTTGTTGAGCTTCACGTTTGGCATCAGCAGACTTCTTAGCTGCTGCAGCCTCACGTTCTAGACGCTCAATTTGCTTACGCGATGGAATCGTTAACTCTTGTCCAACTCGCAATGAAGTCGATGAAGAGATGTCATTAGCTTGAGCCAAAGCTTCAACTGGCATATTATATTGACGCGCTAGTTTGATTAAGCCATCGCCTCTTTTTACAGTATAGTCTGCTGGAGATTTTGGTGGTGCTGTTTTAGCAGCTTCAGCCTCAGCTTTTTCTTCAGCTTGCCTTTCTTTCTTAGCTGCAGCCTGTTCTTCAGCTTTTTTCTTGGCATCAGCTTCCTTCTTAGCGGCAGCTTGAGCTTCTTTTTTCGCCTCTGCCTCAGCTTGCTTTTTCGCCTCAGCCTGCTTTTGATTATCTGCTAACTTTTTCGCTTCAGCTTGCTTGGCAGCTTGTTCAGCCGCTTGAGCTTTTTGTGCCTTATCATTGGCCGTACTTGTAGTCGTATCATTGCTCAGTTGCACAGTCGGTGTCGCAACTGTAGTACCCTCTGCTACCTCTGTACTATCACTTTCTGCTGGAAGAGAGTTAGCAACATACTGCTGGTTTTCTGCACGAGACTTAGCCAGTGCTTGTGCTTCTGCACTCTCTTGCTCTGCCAAAAACTGCTGTGCACGTTTCTCTTGCTCAGCGACACGAGCAGCACGTTCTTTTTGCTTTTGAGCCAAAATACGTTTTTCAGTATCGATATCTGTGGTCAACGGCGCCGTTGAGGTTTGCTCAGTTGATGATTTTTCGACGATAGCAGCAGGCGTTGCTGGTTTATCACTAGTACCAATCTGTTGCACCATAGCATATAGCATTACGCTACCGCCTATAATCATCCCAATGCCCAATAAGGCTTGTCTCGAAAAATTCATCCGTTTACGTCTCTTAGTTGGTAATAAGGTTGATTGCTAGGCATGACTAATCTTTGTCGCCATCTCATTGCAAAAGTTATATCGTTTCTGTAAAACGCTTTGATTATAAAACATATTTTTCGCGCTGTCTGCTATCACACATCTCTTAAAATGATGTTTAGAAAAGATTTACGCGCCAATCAATTTTACAGGCTAATAAATATCACTTCACATCAAGAGTGGCAAGCGCTTCACCAATCGTATGAAAAGAGCCACATACTACAATTAAATCTTGTGGCTCACTGTTTTTGATTACGGCTTGTGTAGCCTGTTGTAAGTCAGCATAAGAATGTATAGCAGTATCCTCCACGTATGTAACTAATGCCGTTTGCAGCTCGTCAATACTTGCTGCACGAGGATGATCAATCTCTGCAATGTACCAATCCGTAATCGACAAATCAGCATCAGTTAAACGCTGTGCAACCATAGCGATATCTTTATCGCCTAACATAGAGAATAACATCTTAATAGTCGCAGATGGTGAGTTTGATTGACGGCTAACATGTTCCTGCCATAACGGTAATAGTTGCGCTAACAAAAACTCAACTCCTTGCTCATTATGTGCCACATCAAACAACCAATGACGCGCAGCTACCTCACGATAATCAAAACGTCCTGCTAATTTGACAGTACGTAATGCCTGTTCGACAGCTTCAACATTTACTGTTAATGAACTTGCTAGCACCGCGGACAGCGCGTTAGCAGTATTCGTCAGTGACAACGCAGGACGTGGCAGCTCTAGGGTGACAGCCGCATTACTATACTGCCAAGTCTGCGCATCAACTACACGGTAGCTAAAATCATGCTCTACTTGATAACAGCTGGCATTATGCGTGTTAATCAGTCGCTGCACGCTATTTGGCATATCAGCGGCACCGTAGATCAAGGTGATATCATCACGCAGGATACCAGCTTTCTCGCTACCAATGTCCTCGACATTATCACCCAACCAATCCACATGATCGATACCGATATTGGTGATGACGGCCATATCTGGATCAATAATATTGACTACATCTAAACGCCCACCCAGCCCCACTTCCAACACCCAAACATCGCAATCGGCTTCAGCAAATATCAACAATGCAGCAAGTGTCGTCATCTCAAAAAACGATAATGTTAAATCGCATTGGAGTCGCGCTGCTTCTACTTTGCTAAAAGCATCAATCAAGGTCTGATCGCTAACCATTTCACCGTTGATACGCACGCGCTCATTAAAAGCGCTTAAATGCGGAGATTGATACAGGGCGGTCTTGTAGCCTCCAGCTTGACACATCTGTGCGATGACTGCCGTCGTCGAGCCCTTACCATTAGTGCCTGCCACGGTGAATACATAAGCATCATCTTTCGCGGACTTTACTACTCCTAGCGCTTCAGCGACGGGCAGCACACGTGATAGCCCCATATCTATCGCTGACACATGTATCTGCTGCATGTAATCTAGCCATTCGGTTAGACTCGACTGGCTATTCGGACTATTAGTATCAATCGTATCAGATAAGGATGCAGACATAAAAAACCTATTAAAAAACTCAAATTGAAAATAATTTAAAATCGAAATTCAAAGCAGTGTATAACAACATTCTCAAAAACCAAACCTAAAAACCAAAAATAGCACTTATCGTTAAATAACGACAAATGCTATTAGAAAGCTTTTGGACTAAGTATTTTGGACTAAGTCTAGTTATGCTAGATGCAGGTCAATGCCAAAACGGATGACAATATTTAGTCATATAACTTAACCAAATACTTTAGTCAGACAATGATTGACTAAGCATTGACGTTTGGCTGATGACACAACTTAGCCAACAAGCGATAAATCGTATCAATCATCTGATGACGATGCACCACTTCATCAACCACGCCATGCTCTAACAAGAACTCAGCACGTTGGAACGGCTCTTCTAATGTCTCACGTACCGTCTGCTCAATCACGCGCTTACCAGCAAATCCAATCATTGCTTTTGGCTCTGCTAAGTGAATGTCACCAAGCATAGCAAGAGAGGCAGTTACGCCACCATAAACTGGATTGGTCAGTACTACGATATAAGGTACGCCAGCAATTCTTAAGCGCTCAACCGCCGCCGCAGTACGTGCCATCTGCATCAATGATAGCAGACCTTCTTGCATACGTGCACCACCAGAGGCAGCAAAACATACCAAAGGCTTTTTCTCATTCAGCGCTTTTTCAGCGGCCTCTACAAACCGATCACCAACGACCGACCCCATTGATCCACCCATAAAGCGGAAGTCAAAAGCACAAGCAACCACCTCAAGGTTACGCAATTTACCATACAAAACAATTAAGGCTTCGCTCTCGCCAGTCTTGGTCTGTGCTTCAGTCATGCGCTGTGGATACGGTTTACTATCTACAAATCCAAGAGGATCCTTCGCAGTAAACTGCTGGCCAAGTTCACCATCAACTTGACCTAAGAACCAATTCAAACGCTCACGCGCCGTCATCGGTAAATGGTGGTCACAATGCGGACAGACATAGCAGTTAAAAATCAGCGCTGTATTGGTAATCATTGAATGACAGCTGGTACATTCTGTTGACGGCTCGGTCTCGACTGCCGTCAACGTCTGTGTCAATTGCTGCTTGATACCTGGAACTGGACGATCAAACCAAGAATGACGTGTTGGATCAGCAGCACTGCTATTGTCTTGAGTATCAGGTTTTTTTATAGTATCAGTCATAATATTCGCCATTATTGAAGGCTTATCGGCAAGCTTGCTCATTCACTTGTCCTTAAGAATTTAATTGTTGTCTAGTCTAAGAATCAAATACAGCCATAACATGAGCAGTTATAACTGACGCGACAGTCCATCACACTAATACTATCTATACATAAGATAAATAGCAGGCAAACCGAATCGCGTAATTGTAACAAATTATACGTCATGTTAGTTTACACTCGTAAACTAAATTTAGCAAAGTCATTTAGCCTCGTACATAAAAAACTATCGCTAAAATATTGCCACTGAAAACGCTACTATTTAAAAAACTGTTATCAGAAATATTTAGAAAAAACACTAACTCTGAAAACAACGTCGCTATCTTAATAACAGCTTATTTGACGCAAACCACAATGACCGACTATTAAGCGCTTAAACTATCGAGTGCGCCGCGTAGCTCGTCCATCTTAGCCATAATTTTTTGCTGAGCATTAGCAACAGCAGTTGGATCTTTAGCATCTATATCGGCAAAGTTCTGCACCAGCGCACTACCCACAATGATACCGTCCGCATGAGCACCAATCGCTTTGGCTGACACTGCATCACGAATACCAAAGCCCACGCATACTGGCAAATCGGTCTCAGCTTTAATCGCTTGCACTTGCTTTGCAACATCATCAGTATCTAGCGTTGCCGAGCCCGTCACGCCTTTAAGCGACACATAATAAATATAACCACCGCAATGTGTTAGTACTTGCTCACGGCGTTCAGGTAAAGTGGTTGGCGATAACAAGAAGATCTCATTCATCGAATGGTCAGTTAAATGCTGAGTAAAGCTACCCGCTTCTGCTGGCGGTAAATCAACCATCAATATCCCATCAACGCCTGATTGCTCGCATAAAGCGACAAAATTATCATAACCGATGATTTCAACTGGATTGAGGTAACCCATTAGAATAATTGGCGTCTGCGTGTCTTGTTTGCGGAACTCTGCGACCATGTTTAGCGCATCACGAGTACTCGTGCCCGCTGCTAAGGCACGCTCTCCCGCTAAAGCAACGGTAGGGCCATCTGCCATTGGGTCAGAGAACGGTAAGCCGACTTCAATCATATCCGCGCCATGTTTGACTAAGTCATGTAGTAATCCGACAAAGTTATCAGGTGTTGGATCGCCTGCCATTACATAAGGAATCAGGGCTTTTTTGTTCTGTGCTTTTAGGGTTTCAAATGTACTTTCAATACGGGTCATAGTGTTCTCTAAAATTAATTTAAACTGGCTATATTGGCTCTCTACGATTTAATAAGAGAGCCCATTAATTTATTTTATAAAAGCGGATTCATAGCGCAAAATAAGATACACGACTACAACTCAATCCCTTCCGCCTTCATTACCGAATGCAAATCTTTATCACCGCGACCTGACATATTGACGATAATGGTTTGATCCGGGGTCATGGTCTTAGCCAGCTTAAGCGCATAGGCAACCGCATGGGCAGATTCGAGCGCAGGAATAATACCTTCTTTACGCGTGGATTCATGAAAGCCTTCTAACGATTCTTTATCGGTACAGCCAACATATTCGACGCGCTTCATATCTTTTAAGAAGCTGTGTTCAGGACCGACACCAGGATAATCAAGGCCCGCTGAGATAGAGTGCGTCTCTTGAATTTGGCCTTCATCGTCAGCCATCAGGTAGGTACGGTTGCCATGTAACACACCGATACGACCAGCGGCCAATGGCGCTGAATGACGACCAGTTTCAATACCATCACCTGTCGCTTCAACGCCATACATTTTAACTTCAGTATCGTTTAAGAAATCAAAGAATAAACCAATCGCGTTCGAGCCACCACCGACACAGGCGACCAAGGCATCTGGTAATTTGCCTGTTCTTTCTAAATGCTGAATACGCGCTTCTTTGCCGATAATCGCTTGAAAGTCACGCACGAGTAGCGGATATGGATGCGGCCCTGCAACCGTACCAATAATGTAATAAGTAGTATCTACATTAGTGACCCAGTCGCGCATGGCTTCATTCATCGCGTCTTTGAGAGTACGTGAGCCAGACGTTACCGGTACGACTGTCGCACCCAGCAAACGCATACGATAGACGTTCATCTTTTGGCGCTCGACATCATCCGCACCCATATAGACGATACACTCTAGCCCTAGGCGCGCAGCAATCGTTGCCGTCGCGACGCCATGTTGACCTGCGCCCGTTTCAGCGATAATACGTTTTTTACCACACATCTTGGCAAGCAGTGCCTGTCCGATGGTGTTATTCACTTTATGTGCACCAGTATGATTTAAGTCTTCACGCTTAAAGTAAATCTGTGCGCCGCCAATCTCATCACTTAAACGTTTAGCATGATAAAGCGGTGTTGGACGACCGACATAATTGACCAAATCATTGTGATACTCTTCCCAAAATGCAGGGTCAGCTTTTACTTTGGTATATAGCGCCTCTAGCTCTTCTAAGGCGGCCATCAGCGTTTCAGAGACAAAACGACCGCCGTGAACGCCAAAATGTCCGCGTGCGTCAGGGTACTGGTTAAAGTCTTGAACGTCTGTTGGATTGGTAAAAGTATTGATAGATTGTGCAGTAGCAGATGGTGCTTTGTTCGTGGCATGACTCATGATAATTCCTACGATAAGTGGTATCTTTTAATATAAGGATTGGTAGTGTAATTATTAATAATATAAATATTGGGACAACTATTGAGACAGCGAAAAATAAGGCTCAATCAAAAAATCGGAATAACGATCAAATAAGTATAAATAGCATAAATACAGCAATTATCTTAGATAGCGTCAGTGACCGTCTCGTTTTGCCATCGGTCACGCTTGACTGCTTTCATAAAGTCACGCATCTTATCAGCGTGTTTTTTGCCTTTATCAATCTCAATTCCACCGCTGACATCGACGCCATAAATAGGCAAATCAAGAGTGGCAGCGACGTTGTCAGCATCCAGTCCGCCCGCTAAGATAATCGGTAGCGAACTGTCTTGTGGTATCAGATTCCAGTCAAAGCGCGCGCCCGTACCGCCATATTTATGCTGATGATAAGCATCAAGCAAAATACTGCTCGCGCCTACTGCGGCAAAACTATCAATACGTGCGCTTACGCTTTCTAGCGTGTCCTGCTCAGCATTGATACGCAACGCTTTAATCCAGCGTTTATTGACGGCACTTGCCAGCTGCTGACACTGTTCAGGTGTTTCATCACCATGGAATTGAATGATATCAAAAGAGACGTTGTTTGCCAGCTCAATCAGCTCATCATGAGACATATTGACTACCAAAGCCACGACACTGACAAATGCAGGTAAGGCCGCGCTTAATGTCTGTGCTTGTACTAGCGTGACAGCACGCGGACTGGGCGGATAAAATACCAAACCGACCGCATCAACACCTAGCTGGACAGCGGCATTGACATCATTAAGCTGGGTAAAGCCGCAAAACTTAACGTGCATTATATGACCTTAAAACGTTAAATGTAGTATTGAGTATGATGTCATTTGACAAGTTCGCGCTAAACTCTAATCCCTAAATATGATGCTGATTTGTTAATCAATTGCCAAATCAATTGCATCCAAAAACTTATCCTAGCATACTTTTATTCATAGTTTTGTTTATGATTGCGATTGATTAAAATAGGAATAATTGAATGTCTAAGACAGCGTCAGCAAATGACGAAAATCATGATAATAAGAATGTCAGTATGCCGCATTACTTGATGTGGTTTCGTCGTGATTTGCGGCTGCATGACAATACGGCACTGGCTGCGCTTTGTGAACAAGCCAACGCAGACAATGCATCAGTCAGTGCTATATTCTTCCTCACCCCTGAACAGTGGCAAGCGCACGATACCTCGCTTGCCCAAGTTGATCATATTGCGCGCACTTTACCGATACTTGCGCAAGATTTGCAAACGCAATTGAATATCACCTTAACAGTACAAGTCTGCCTCAGTTTTGCTGATTGCGTGGATGCGCTAAACACTTTATGCGAGGCGAATACTATCAGCCTTGTCATGGCCAATCATGAGTACGAAGGCAATGAGATTGACCGCGATGAACAACTCACCAAGCAACTAGCAAAAAACGATATCGAGTTTATCCGCTGGCATGACCAATGTATCTTACCGCCGCAAAGCATCACGACCAACGATAGCGATAGCATGTATAAAGTCTTCACCCCGTTTTATAAAAAATGGCGACATACCTTAGATGTCAGCAATATGCAAATGCATGAAGCAACAGCCGTAAAGAGCAATAATAAGAACAAGCTGAAAACCTCAAAAGCTAGCGCAACTACTATCAAAGATATCGAAAAGTTAAGTAAAGAAACTGTCGATGGCTATCAAAAGACATTACAAGATGGCTGTTCACAAGGTATTGATTCATTAAAGCATATTGATATGGACGCACAGCTTGACCACGCTCGAACAGCTTACCCTGCTGGTGAAGCTGCTGCTTGCCAGCGTTTAGAGGATTTTATCGCTGATGATATTGATAATTATGATGTCAGTCGCGATGTGCCCAGTCTACATGCAACCAGTCAGCTCTCAGCCTACCTTACCATTGGCTCAATTAGTCCCAGACTTTGCTACCTACAAGCGAGCAAAGCACAAGAAAAACTACATGGTAATGATAGCGATACCTTTAATGACTCTGATAACTCTGATAACTCTGATAACAACGACATTAATCGCTGGATAAGCGAGTTGGCGTGGCGAGATTTTTATCGTCATGTCTTAGTAGATAAGCCAGCACTTATTCGTCACAAGGCTTATAAAGAAGAGACAGATACTAAAATTAATTGGTCATATGACAATGATGACTTTTACGCATGGTGTACCGGTATGACTGGCGTGCCCTTAGTCGATGCCGCGATGAGATGTCTGAATGCAACGGGGTTTATGCATAACCGCTTACGAATGGTCACGGCGATGTTTTTAACCAAGGATTTATTGATTGACTGGCGCTTAGGCGAGCGCTACTTTGTGCAGCAGCTGATAGATAGTGATTTTGCTTCCAATAACGGTGGCTGGCAATGGAGCGCATCGACAGGTACGGATTCTGCACCCTACTTCCGTATTATGAACCCCTTTAGCCAAGCCAAAACCCACGATACCGATGGCGAGTTTATAAAAACTTGGCTACCTGAGCTAAAAGATATTCCAGGCAGCATCTTACATAGCGAGGACAAAATGCGTAAAGAACTGGCAAAGGGTGGTAAGTTTGCTGATATTAATTACCCATTACCGATGGTTGAACATAAAGCAGCACGCCAATTAGCTATTGCTGAATTTAAAAAGGATTAACAAAGCCTAAGGTATAGTCAGTTCAAAACAAAAGAGTTACAAAGCTTCTGACGTGCTACTGGTATAAGCTTTCCTTGCGTGCTGCTGATACAGAGGCTGCGAAAAATTCATCCCAGCAGCACTGTATTCTTTTTAGGCTGAATCGATTATCGTGCAAAAGCTATATTAGCTATTTGCTACTGTTGGCAATTGACACGCCCCTGCGCCTTGCGTAGTAACCGTAACTACGGCACCAGTCATTGCAAACAGCTGCTGCAATTGAGTTTGTGCATTTTGTAGCGCCATATTCATCACATCACCTCGGCAAGCGCGTTCAAGGACTTCTTTCTTCGCCATCGTCTGTGCTTGTTCTAGTATTTTAGGATCAACCTGCATCAAACCAAAAGCGCCCGTTTGCCAATCATAAATCTCTAGATTATCCAGATAAACTGAAAATATCTCTGAGGGTGGCAAGGTAATATTAATCTGTGGCATCATTGAGGCTGGTGTATTAGCATCAGCTGTCTGTGCTTCGTCTACCTTAACATTAGACTGTTCAGGCTGTACAGGCTGTACAACTTGTACCATCTCAGGCGTCAATGCGCTTAAATCTATACCGGCATCTACCCGACCACGAGCGATAAACAATCCTTTTTGCTCATCTTGCCAAAGTTTCATCCAGCTTCCCTGACGTTGACTGGTAATCACCGTATCCACGCTAAAAGCCACCGTTTGTAGTCGATTTAACTGCTGAATTTGCGTCACCACCCCTTCACGAGTGATAGTCTCAGTCGGTTCTTCTACAATCCGGTTTTGGATAGTATAAACAGCAAAAGCTAAGGCCGTAAAACTGATAATTAACAATATCCACGTCGCCATTCCAATGGGCTGTTTTGGTTTAGGGCGCTTACTAATATTATTGTCGCTAGCATTAGTAGGTGTACGATTATCAGGAGTTGTCATATGCGCTACCTTTTATATTGTCAACGGCACTCAAAAACCTCTATTTATGAGTGCTAAATTAAGTACTTCTATATAGTATCAATGACACTTTTAAAAATGACTTCAAGTATTAACTACTAATCCGCTACACAATTGCTTACTCCATATTTTTAAGAGCTACTAGACTCTTAAAGCTACTCTGACTTTTATGACTAATAAGCGCTAGAATTATCAAATTATTACTATATTTTTCATAGGATTTTTAAGTTTATGCATCGTTCTGCTGCAAAAGACAAAAAGTCATTGCGTCTTAGGCGAACTTTACCTAACATAGTCTGATTGCATCGATAAAATGTCAACGTATATTGGCTGTCTCACACTAGTTTGCTATTAGCTAGTTTGTGAACAGAAAGCTTGACTATAAACAGCCAATTTATACACTGTCACATCGATCAGATCATTAGTTACACTAGGTTATATATAAAGGCAGGCTTGTAGCGACTACTAAGTGCTCAGCGCCTTATTTATTATTTATTTTATCGTTGATAAGGTTCCGCTTTATTTATGAAAGCCAGTCAATTTTTGTTCGCTACTCTAAAAGAGACCCCAAGTGATGCCGATATCGCCTCAAGCCAATTGATGGTGCGTGCCGGTCTCATCCGTAAAATCGCTTCTGGATTATATATTTGGCTGCCTATGGGCCTACGCATCTTACAAAAAGTCGAGCGTATCGTTCGCGAAGAGATGCAAAACATCGGCGCTCAAGAAGTGCTTATGCCGATGACCCAGCCAGCCGAATTATGGCAAACGACCGGTCGCTTTGACGATTATGGTCCTGAGCTGTTACGTTTTAAAGATCGTCATGATCGTGACTTTGTATTAGGTCCTACTCATGAAGAGGTTATCACCAATCTTGCCCAAGGTGAGCTACGTAGTTACAAGCAGCTGCCTATTACCTTCTTCCAAATTCAAGGTAAGTTCCGTGATGAGATTCGCCCACGTTTTGGGGTGATGCGCGCACGTGAATTTACCATGAAAGATGCTTATTCGTTCCACGTTGATCAAGCGTCTTTGGCTAAAACCTATGATGATATGTTTGATGCTTATACGCGTATCTTTACCCGCTTAGGTTTAGACTTCCGCGCGGTACAAGCAGATACCGGATCTATCGGTGGTTTTGCCTCGCATGAGTTCCACGTATTGGCAGATAGTGGCGAAGATGACATTGCTTTCTCAGATTCATCTGATTATGCGGCCAACGTTGAGCTTGCTGAATCTGTGAGTACCGCTGAGCGTCAGCCGCCCAAAATGGAGCGCGAAGACGTATTAACGGAAGGGATGACCACTTGTAAAATGGTGGCTGAACACTTGGATATTCCATTAGCAACCACGGTTAAAACCTTGATTGTACATGGACATACCGAAAATGATGAACCACAGCTGATCGCTATCGTGCTACGTGGTGATCATCAGCTTAACACTATCAAAGCAGAGAAAATTGAAGAAGCCAACGTGCCGTTGACGATGGTATCTGATGAAGAGCTTAAAGCAGCTGGTCTACACAAAGGTTATATTGGTGTTGACTTAGATATGCCTGTATTTGTCGATCGCTCGGCAGCCACTTTGTCAGACTTTGTAAGCGGTGCCAATAAAGTCAACAAGCATACCACTGGATTGAACTGGGCACGTGATGCGAGTATTACTCGTATTGTAGATGTCCGTAACGTACAAGAGGGCGACCCTTCTCCTGATGGTAAAGGCACGCTAAAAATCAAACGCGGTATCGAAGTCGGCCATATTTTCCAATTGGGTGACAAGTACTCGCAAGCGATGAATGCTACTGTATCTGGTGAAGATGGTAAGCCAGTTACCCTTATGATGGGTTGCTATGGCATTGGTGTTAGCCGTATCATCGCGGCTGCCATTGAGCAGAATAACGATGAAAACGGTATCATGTGGCCAAGAACGCCAACGGTTAATGACTCAATTGCGCCTTTTGAAGTCGCTATCATTCCGATGAAATCAAAAGAAGATACCGTCATGGAGACAGCTACCGCTCTGTATGAAGAGCTTAAGTCTCAAGGTGTTAATGTGCTACTTGATGATCGTAACGAACGTCCAGGCGTTAAGTTCGCTGATCTTGAGCTAATTGGTATTCCACATCGTATTGTGGTCTCAGATCGCAATCTTGCTGAAGATAAATATGAGTACGTCAATCGCCGTGAAACAGAAAAGCAAATGCTAAGCCGCGAAGAAGTAATGGCAAAAGTAAGCGGTAAATAGTTTTTTAATAAAAATTGTGCAATAAAAAGCGCCTATCTCATTTAATGAGATAGGCGCTTTTTTATGTATAGTCAGTCCCAAATAAAAAAAGTACAAAAATTTTAGCGCGCTACTGAAATAATTTTTCCTTGCTTACTGTGCCTACGCAGACAGATACTGCGCAAAATTTATCTCAGTATCGCTGTATTTATTTTATAGTAGATCGACTGTATGAGCTAAATGATGAAAAGCCAATTCTTTTACCTACTGACGAATCAAACGGCTTGGTTTAGGTAATAAACCTATGTCACTCACACGGCATGGATTGATATCAATACCACCACGACGCGTATACCAAGCTCTAACCATCAATGCGCTTGGCTCATAGTGTTCGCTCAAATCAGCAAATATCTGCTCGACACACTGCTCATGAAAGCCATTGTGCTGACGAAAGCTTAAGATATAACGCAACATGTTGGCTTCATTAATTGTCTTATTACTGGTTATCGAAACAGCCAATGTGCCCCAGTCGGGCTGATTGGTCACCGGACAATTACTACGCAGCAAGTTAGAATAAAAAGTATAAGGCTGAGTAGCATTACTTTCCAAAAAATTATCACTGTCTAAATTCTTATCACTACTTAGCAACGACGCATCAGGATGCTCACATAAAGCGACTTTATCTGTACTATCTGCCAATGCATTATCGATACAGATGCCATCAGGCTTATTAATTAACAGCCCTGACATGTCATCATCTAGGCCAAATAACTCAACCTGCACCTCTGCTTGTACACATGCTGATAAATCTTTAGCAATCAGCGTTTGCACTTCTTCCCAGCTGACAAATTCAGTAAAGTTAATACTGTTTAGGTACAACTTAAGCGACTTTGATTCTACGATAAATGGCGAGCTGGCAGGTACACTAAAACGTGCTATAGCGACTTGCGAGATACCTTGATGATTAAGCCATGACATCTCGAATGCTTGCCACCAATCCACACCGACTGCCAACTTGTCATCATGCCAGCCAATCGCATCACGTCCCATACTACGCGCAATGGGATATAGCGTCTCTGGACTATACTCGGTTGGATAGTCGGTGGTCTGCTCACCTAAAATACCGTGGATACTCATTTACTTTTCCTAATCCTATATATTCTTATGAACTTGATTATTTCTAACCATACCTATCGCTGTTTTTAGTAATCTACAAAATACTTGTTACAATCGAACACGCGATCCATTACTTAATAGGCGATAAGAAATAGCATAAAACACTACACAAAATGTAAAAATCGCTGCCATTGAATACCAAACATTTACATCAGAGTAACCCAGAATACCGTAGCGGAACGAGTTGACCATATAGACGATTGGATTCAGTAGCGAGATATTTTGCCAAAACGGTGACAAGTTCTCCATCGAATAAAACACACCGCCAAGATAGGTAAGCGGAGTAAGCACAAAGCTTGGAATAATGGAAATATCATCAAATGAGCGCGCAAACACAGCGTTAATAAAGCCACCTAGTGAGAACAAAATAGATGTTCCAAGCACGGTAAACAAAGTCACAAATAGATGCTCAATACCAAGATCAGTAAAGAATAGCGCTACGATAGAGACGATAAAACCGACAGTCAATCCACGGAAGACACCACCACTGACATAACCCATCAAGATAGCGTGCTTGGAGACTGGCGATACCAACAGCTCTTCAATACTGGAAGTAAACTTCGCACTAAAAAAGCTCGATACGACGTTTGAATAACTATTGGTAATAATCGCCATCATAATCAGGCCGGGGACGATAAATTGCATATACGGAACGCCGCCCATCTCCCCAACACGCGACCCGATCATTTTACCGAAGATAACAAAGTACAGGCTCATGGTAATGACTGGAGGTAATAGCGTCTGTGGCCAAATACGTAGAATTCGGCGAACTTCTTTTAGTAATATAGTACGAAAAGAAATACATTTTTTAGCCCATGACATGGTCTCATTAGGATCTACCACTATCTTCTGATTCATAATCCTGCCTCCTTCATACTGTCTGCACTCTGGATATTTTTGTCAACTAAGCGCATAAACAACTCTTCCAATCGATTGGACTTGTTACGCATACTGGCAATAGTGATACCTTGGTTAGACAGCTGAGTGAAAACGCCATTCAACGACTCACCTTCAGTCAACGTCACTTCAATCGTAAGATCATCGGGCTGCACTACTGCTGTCACATCGTTCAATGCAATCTGATGTGTGAGTGGAGTGGTTACATCGAATACAAAAGTTTCAACCGATAGCTGCGCGAGCAAATCCTTCATATCCGTATTAATACGGATTTCACCATGGTCTAAAATAGCAATGCGCTTACAAAGTTGTTCAGCCTCTTCTAGATAATGTGTGGTGAGGATAATAGTGGTGTTCTCTTCAATATTAATTTGTTGCATAAACTCCCACATAGAGCGGCGCAACTCAATATCCACCCCAGCGGTGGGCTCATCGAGGATCAATAGCTTAGGTTTGTGAATCAACGCTCGTGCAATCATCAAACGTCGCTTCATACCACCTGATAGCTCACGTGACATAGTATCGCGTTTGTCCCATAGTCCTAGCGCTTTAAGCAAGCGCTCAGCACGCGGTTTTGATTCTTTAGGCGGAATACCAAAATAACCGGCTTGAGTAATTAGGATATCCTGTACTTTTTCAAACATGTTGAAGTTAAACTCTTGCGGTACTACCCCAAGATATTGCTTGGCAATCGAAGGATTGGCCAAAAGGTCGACACCGAAAATATTGACGCTACCAGTTGTCGGCTTAAACAGTGAGCTAATAATGCCAATCATCGTTGACTTACCAGCACCGTTTGGGCCAAGCAAAGCAAAGAATCCGCCTTGTGGCACCGTTAAGCTGACATCTTTTAGTGCCGAAAACCCATTGTCATAGGTCTTGGATAGATTTTGGATAGAAAGCGCTGGTACCTCAGACATGAATACCTCTTTATAGATTTGTGAAATGAGTGATGTAATGCCTTAATGTGAGGTTACTTTAGATAGATTTCAACTGCAGCATACTATAAGTACATAATTGATTGCATCAATTATCAACCATAAAAAAACGTCTATATCATTAAGTGAAATAGACGTTTTACAATTACATATGATGTAGATAAAGCCATTGGTTACAGATTAAGCACCTATAGCGTAACAACGCTAGTATAAATTAGCTTGCCTCACCAACCATGTAATCCACAGCATTCTGAACTTCTTCATCAGGAATATCAGCGCCACCTTTCGCAGGCATAGCATTAAATCCATTAATAGCATGCGTATATAAAGTATCTGAACCTTTTGCTATACGTGGTCCCCAAGCACCTGCATCACCTAACATAGGTGAGCCAAGCAAGCCTGATGCATGACACGTTTGACATACTGCGTTATATACTGTTTTACCATCACGTGGCTCACCATCTGCTGATGGACCAGATGAACGAGCAGTCACATCACAAACTTCGTCGTCTTCAAAGCATACTTTAGCAACAGGCTGAATACGAGCAATCAGGTTAGGATACAACGCAATTAGCTTCTGTACTTGTGGTGTATCTTCAGGGATTGGCTCTTCATTAGCGGCAGCGGCAGGAGCAGCTTGTACGGTTTCTTCTGCTGTAGCATCTCCATCTGCAACAGTGGCAGCGTCTGCACCCCCAGCTTCAGCAACAGGAGCCGTACCATCGGTAGTATCAGCGGCAGCCTGTGTTTCGTCACCTAGCTTTTGAGGAGCATTTTCTACAACCTCTTGTGCTTCTGCTACATCAGATACGGTTACAGGAGTGTCTGCAACATCTTCAGCTTGGCTCACTGCGATACTAGCGATTCCTAGAATGGCAGCTGCCGATAACATAACTACTTTTCTCATTCGTCACGTTCTCTTATTACGTATACAAGTGTTGGCACGACTTGGACATTCTGTCTATCTTCCTTCGATAACATCTAGTTATCGATGGCAAACAGCCATCCCGTATGCAAGCGTACTTGTAATCGGTGATTATAAATATGAATTCTCCCTAACATTATAAGGGAAAAGGCAGGTAGATTGCCATGCCTGTTTGCTGACTATCTTATTTTTTCTCAAAAAATCTTAATAGCTGGCTTCATTCATTGGCTTTCCACCTTTTATTTGTTAGACTAAGCGGTCTTTATTTTTCGACACGTTGCACTGCTAAAGACGCTTGTCTAGAAATCGTGTTACTCAATATAGCAGTCAATTCATTTTATGCGCTCGTAGCTCAGTTGGATAGAGTATCGGTCTCCGAAGCCGAGGGTCGTGGGTTCGATTCCCGCCGAGCGCACCAATCATCGTATTTCACCCTTCCTCAGCATTACCAAAAACCTCTAAACCCCTTTATATTAGTCGCTTTATGTCTTTTGATATAACTTGTCATTACCTAGTAGCACCTATAGAATGTTGTTAAATTTGTTGTTAAAACATTTAACATCTTTGGGGCTGGCATGAATAAAAGAAAAGACTATCTATTAACTGATAATGGCGTGAAGTCTATCGCCAAGCAGCCAGCGCCCGATAAAGTCGCTCGTCATAGCGATGGTAATAGCCTATATCTGATACAGCACCCCAACGGCTCATTATTTTGGCAAATGTCATACCGTTATCAATCAGATAAAGACATTAAGCCGAAACAAAAAACCTATCAAATCGGTATCTATAAATCATCAAAACAAGCCATTGACGCCTCATTCAAGCCGCAAGTATCGCTAAAGCAAGCGCGTATTGAGCGCGACAAGGCAAAAGCATTACTGGCTGATGGTATCGACCCCACCGCTTATAAGAGCATCGAGAAGAATAACTTTGAGCAAAAGGACTTATTCAAAGCCATCGCCAAAAGTTATATCGATGAAAAATCTAAGACCACGACTAAGAACGTGCAAAAGCTGCAAGGGTTTTTAGACAATCATATCTTAAAACATTTAGGCTCATACCCTATTGGGGCGATCACCGCGCAAGACATTATTAAGACAGGACTTGCCATTCAAGCCAGCTTTGAGCAGCAAGGCAAACACACCTCAGAAACCGCGCATAAGTGCATGGGGCTGATTAGCTCAATCTTTGAATACGCTATCAATACGCTGGGCTATGACATTATCAACCTTGCTATTGGACGCAATAAGGCACTCAGACCGCATAAAGCCGAACGCATGAAGGCGGTAGAGCAGCACCAATTCCCCGACCTACTGCGCAATATTGACCAATATATTAACAATCACCCAAACGCCCATGAGCAGACCGTAGCAGGGTTACAGCTTATGACGCTGTGCTTTGTGCGTACTAAAGAGCTAAGACACTTTGAATGGTCAGAGATTGATTATCATAAAAGCGTGTGGCGTATTCCAGCCGCCAAAATGAAGATGCGCCAAGATCATATTATCCCGTTATCACCGCAAGCGATGGCGATCATTGAGCGTATGCGCCCACTGACTGAGCAGACGGGCTATGTGTTCTATAACTTTGAGTCAAACAAGCCCTATAGTGAAGCATGGTTCAATCAGGCACTACAGCGCATGGGCTATACAGGTGACCCCTACCCCAAGATGACAGGTCACGGCTTTAGGCAGCTTGCCAGCACAGGGCTGTATGAGCTGCAATTTTCTGAAAGTTTGATAGAGATACAACTCGCCCATCTTGAGCAATCGAGCGTGAGAAGACGCTATGACTTATCAGAGCATTTAGCCGAGCGCCAAATGATGATGCACCGCTGGGCGAACTATCTTGATGACTTACGGGCTGGCAAGATGATCAGCTTTGATTTACTGACCCCTGATGAACTCGCTAAAGAAATGAATAGCCGCAATGAGCAAGCGACTGATATAGCGCTGCATGATAAAGACATACTGATAAAGAGCTTACAGGCGCAAGGCGTATCACAAGAGGTACTAGCCAAACTTGCCGAGCAGCTTTAACAACATCGCTTTACTTATTATGGTCAGCATTGGGCTGGCAGACCGATATTGATAGCGTCAATCGCTGTCATAACCGATTGCAAGGCTAGGATTAATTACCCGAACGACAGCAACCGCACCCTTAGCTGTCAGCGCCTTGCTCCTATTTTTGCTTTAAGGGTGTAAGGGTGCGAGTATGTATAATCGTGTTAGAGAAGATGAGCGAGCCTATAAGCTAATGTATAAAACTTTTGAACTCAGTTTATCCAAACCTACGAATAGCCAGATTGTATCAACTATCCTAGCTGATGAAGATTGTGATAGAGATCAATCTGAAAATAACTTCTATTTTTTAGACAGAGTTGAAGATGTCATATTTACGTTTTTAAAAAGAAATGAGTTGGAATATGAAAAGTATAATAACTTTGAAAATAAATGTGAATGTGAATGTGATTATGACTGTGAATGTAAAATTAACGATTTTATAATACCAGCTTTTCACAATCTAGCTTTCAAGTTTGAACATTATTTAAATGATGACTCTTTAATAAATCACATTTTAGAAGAATATAACAAAGAGGAAAGAGAGCGATTTCTAAGTCGCAATCTCCTAGGAATATTTAATTTAATGTTATATAAAGGACTGGCATACTTGGCTTTTGAGCATGGATTTTACGAGGTTTCTTGCTGGCATCATGAGGTTGCTATAATGATATATGGAAGTGCAGTAGCTAATGAACGTTTCAATCCGTCTGATTATATTGAAAGCGAGCTATCAATTAGAAATAAAAAAGCGTCTGATGCAAGGTGGCAGCCACATAGAGAAAAAAGAGCAAAACGTAAAAAACAGTATCTTGAAATAATGAAAGAACGAGGCTTTAGCACTTATACTGATACAGCTACATACATTAAACAGCATATTCATACAGGTAGCACACCTTCATTTAATACTGTATGTCGTTTATTGAGTGAAGCTGATAAAGGAGGTTTTTCATAATAGATTGTCGTATGCATGCATTGAACATTCAATGCACGCATCAATCAGCTTATGCATGCATGAATATTTAGCTATACCCACCTACCCCATAAAATGCATTCCCTAGCGAAGCCAATTACTGGCTATAACCAACCCCGCTATGGAGTGACCTATTATGACACTTATCGACCAATATCTAAGAATGGCAGACCTTGCCAACCATCCAGCGCGAACCGCTAAGACCTATATCGCAAAGTCAGGTCAACAGCGCACCGTCACCGCCAAAGCCGCCACACGTGGTATTACTGGCTTTAGTGCTAAGCACATCTACCATCTAATTAATGAAGGTAAATTCCCAGCACCCGTAAAAATCGGACGGGCGAGTCTATGGCGCTTGTCTAAAATTAATAGCTGGCTTGCCAGTCATGCCCAACCGTCAGACGACAATGCCACCACTAACGCAAAAGAGGGGGTTTAATATGTTGACTACAGCCACTGCCCCAGTGACCAATGAGCAAGCCCCCAAAACCCAAATAGAAATTGTAAGAGCGCATCTAATGACAGGTGCAACAATCACCACATGGGACGCTTACCGCCTTTATCAAATCACCAGTCTAGCGCAGCGCATATTCGACTTGCGAGAGTCAGGATTATTAATCCAAAGCGAAATGGTGAAGTATAACAATAAGTGGTTTGCCGTCTATTGGCTTGATCAAGCGACTTTGTTAGAAACTCAATTATCTAATCGCGAGGTAACCCCATGAGCCAACCCAACGACATTCTAGCGCCACGACTGGTAGCAGTGGACACTTACACGCTATGCCATGTAGACGACTACATACAAGACATATCGAATGATTGCGAGCATCTAGCCTATGCCTTGAACCTGATTGAAACAGCCGACCCAGCCAGCAAGGGCGTGATAGTCGCTATTAGGTCTGCATTACTGGCTCAGAGTGAACATGCCAGAAAAATGAGCGCGGACATCATGGGCGAGTTAATCACACAAAGTGAAGTAAAGATCAATGAATAATCAAATAGCAGTATCAGCCGACCACTTAGAAGTCATCAATGAGCAGATGGTTTTATTATCTCTTGATACCAGCCACTTAGCGTTAGCATTGCAAGAGGTGCAAGTAGATTGCGCGGTATCAGGTGGCGTGATTCAGGCGGTCATCATTGCGCTGTCAGGTAATGCCGCCATTAGTGAGGACATAGCCGACCAGCTAGACGGCATGTTATCAGCACCACAAACGGAGGCGGCAGACCATGAGTAAAGATAACAAAACCAACCTAAAAGCCGACCACGGGCAGCACAGCAAGCCAAAACAACGCAAGCGTGCCTTACTACTTAGCTTTATCATCTTTATGGCATGGGTGGCAGGTATTGGCTTGCTAATATCATTGGTTGCTTGCCAGCCCGTCAATGCAAAACCGATTGCAACCGATGATAGCAGCGGTTACTATATAGACCTCTCAAATCTTATTAGCGACTTGCCAAGTCGTAAACCTTTGGCTTTTTTTGTGCCTGATAATAGCGCAGCCTCTCAAGCTGTTTCTATACAATCGAGCACCGCCCCACAAGCGCACTTAAGCGCATCAAGGGGGCAAACCATCATATCTATAGCAAATCATTTGCTAACCGACTATGACGGGTTGACGCTGCAAAATAAAATAGCCGTAAGGCGAATATGCGGGGCGGTTTCTAATAAGACCGAGAGTAAGACCCGTCACCCTATACTTTTACCGTATAGCGTGGCATTCACTCAAAACTTATTAGGAGCTATCCATCATGGGTAAATCAATCCGTACGACCTCAAACACCCAAACCCCAACGCAAACCTCGCCTTTATTCAGCGCTGGTGATGTTGCTCTGTGCCCGTCTATTGCTAATAGTAGCGATAAAGACAGCACCAAAGCATGGGCAACCCTACTTCTTGACCAAGCAGAGTCAATCAACAAACCTTTAGCGATGACAGGTTACGGCAAGGAGGGCAAACAGTGAGAAGCTCCCCACCAAAGCAAAGCCGTAAGCACGCCAAGCGTAAAAGCTACTATAAAAAGTATAGAGCCACACGCCAGCCGAACCAGTCGCAAGCAAGGGGGACTAAATGACTACCACACCACAAACGATAGACAATAAAAAAGCCCATGCGGACAACATGGGCGCTAATACTCTCTTACAAGGCTGCAAACCAGCTACAGACGAACAACTGGCAGGCTGTCCCTTCTTAATCAAACACAAGGACATGTTAGAACCTGAACGACTGCTATTTTCTACAGACGACACTACTATATATCATGGTGATGATATTGGCAAAACCGAAGCGACAGCCAACACTATAGGCTTAGCATTGACCGATAAGCAAGGCGATATAGTAGGCGCGGTATTCTATACACCAAACAGCAAAGCAAAGCCCATTGTCATTGACCCTACAGGGTATGGCACTATCGTCATTGGTGACACAAACAAAGCCAATGAGGTGATAGCACTTGATAACCTAGATGATGGTATTGATATTTATATGCACCTAATGGCTAGTGATAAAACGATCATCATTAGCCCTCACAATACAAAGCAGTCCCTTAAAAAGATGGTGCAGCACTGGAGCAGCGCCTCACTGGTTACCGTACCAATGACACTTGATAATAAGGGCATGATAAACCTATTGGCAGGCGTGAATGCTAGGGCATTGGTTACCGTGGCTGATATTGTCACGATGCTACATGCTAATCATAGCTATGAGGCAATACTGGCAGACAGTGACACCCAGCTAATCAATTTACAAGATACTGCCTACTATCCTGAATGGCGCGATGACCCACAGCTTAATGAACCGATGGTTTATGGTGATGGGCGTTTTGAGCTATACCATGATGGGCTATTTTTTGTGAAGTATAACGATGATGACCCAGCAAATATAACTTTTAAGTTTAAGGCGTTTGTTTGTTCACCCATTGAGATTATCGCTAAGACACGGGACATAAGCAGCGGTACATGGGGGCGGTTATTACAGTGGCGTGATGATGATAACGAGCTGCATAAATGGGCAATGCCGTTATCTTTATTGCAAGGTGATGCCCGTGAATACCGCAAAGAATTAGCCAGTCAAGGCTTGAACATTACTACCAACCCCAAACAGCGCAGCTACTTAGACGCTTACTTACAAGATTATCCAATCTACAAACGCGCGCGGTGTGTCGATAGACTAGGCTGGGACGGTGAGCAATATATCTTACCTAATGGCGCTATCGGTGGTGATGGTAAAGAACTTATCGTCTATCAGTCTGCAAATAGCATTAACAGCACCCTCGCCCAGCAAGGGACCTTAGCCCAGTGGCGTGATGAGTTATGCAAACCAATAGCAGAACAAAGCCGTTTTGTTTTCTCCATTGCTTGCGCGTTCGCTGGCCAGTTACTGGAGTTATTAGAGTATGACGGGGGCGGTTTTCATCTCTTAGGTTCATCAAGCATGGGCAAGTCATTGTCGCTTAAATTGGCTGCTAGTGTATGGGGCAATCCTGACAGGTACGTTAAGACATGGCGCAGCACTGATAACGCATTGGAGGGCACAGCCAGCGAGCATAACGACAGTTTCTTACCACTTGATGAGATCAGCGAGTGTGATCCCAAAATAGTAGGTAAGACCGTTTACATGCTGGCTAATGGTCAAGGTAAAGGGAGAAGTACCACCACGGGACACAATCGCATAGCTAAGACATGGCGCATTATTTTCTTATCTAATGGTGAGGAGTCACTACAAAACTTTATGGCGCAAGCAGGACAAAAGACTAATGCAGGTATTGAGGTTCGAGTGGCTCATATCGATGCTGATGCTGGTAAAGGCTTAAAGACGTTTGATAGTTTGGTACTGGCAAAAACAGGCGCAGCGCAAGCCGACAGGATCAAAGAGCTATCACATAGCTACTATGGATCAGCTGGCATAGCATGGCTTGAACATATCACCACTGACAAGGCAGCGACCACAGCCACCGCCAAGCAGTTGGTAGATGACTTTATGAGCCAATACACAGACCTTGCTCCACAAGCACATAGAGTGGCTAAACGATTCGCTATTGTGGCTGCTGCTGGCGAGATGGCAACTCAGGCAGACATCACAGGCTGGCAAGTAGGACAAGCAACCACAGCCGTTATGACGTGCTTAGATAATTGGCTTGATAACTATGGGCGTGATGGTGAGCATGAACAGCGCCAAATCATCAAACATATTCAGTCGTTTATTGAACAGCATGGATCAAGTCGCTTTCAGGTTTGTTTCCAGACCACCGGCACCCGCCCCAACTTTGAGGAAAGAACACCCAACCGTGTGGGCTATCGCAACGAGGACACAGGGGACTATTATTTTTCTAAAGAAACTTTCAACAGCGTATGTGCGCCATTTAGTAAAAGAAAAGTATTGCAGGTGTTAGATGAAGCGGGCTTGTTACTTTCAAATCAGGGTGACCGTAAAATTTATAAAACCCCTAATACTCTATTTAGTGGCAAGGTTCGCCCTTCTGTTTACGCGGTTACTGCTAACATACTTTGTTGTGAACCTTAAAAACCGATGGGACAAGCGGGACAGACGGGACAGCCATTATACAGTAAGGGGTAGAGCTGTCCCAAAAGCAAAAACGGAAACGGGACAAACGGGACAGGGTGTTATATTGTAACAATCCCGTCCCGTTCTGTCCCGTAGCGAAAAACATAAACGGGACGACTGAAAGCTAATGACTATGGGGGCTGTCCCGCTTGTCCCGCTTGTCCCATGTAAAAAACTAGGTTACAGCAAAAATAATCAAAGGTAGGCATTTATCGTCTGCCTTTTTTACTGTTTGTACTCTAATGGTATTAGTGAAAAATATTGGAAGCAAAAATAGCATAAACATAAAAAAGTGGAAGCAAAAAGACCCTAAAATAAACTGCTTCCAACATAAAAAAACCACGCTTAGACCAATCATATAGGGCAGTTTGGCTTGGAAGCAAAAAATCTTGTGGAAGCAAAAAAAATCATAGAAATGGAAGCAGTTATCATTTGATAATTATGTCGATATTACGCCAACTAGCCAGCATGTCCGTACTATTAATCTTGCTGTGAAGTGACATTATTCGCTACAAAATATTGGAACCAAAACAG
Organism: Psychrobacter sp. S1-30-MNA-CIBAN-0213; assembly: GCF_040309845.1. NCBI lineage: Bacteria > Pseudomonadati > Pseudomonadota > Gammaproteobacteria > Moraxellales > Moraxellaceae > Psychrobacter > Psychrobacter sp. S1-30-MNA-CIBAN-0213. The sequence continues at coordinate 27,535 of NZ_JBEOPE010000015.1, forward strand.
TCAAATTGTGGAAATTTGGAACCAAAACACGCCTGTTTTCTCTTTGGTTCCAACATAAAAAACCACTCTTAGCCCAGTCATGGAAAATGATTCAGCTCGGAACCAGAAATAATTTTGGAACCAAAAAAAAGCTGGAAAAATGGAACCACCTTGGTACGATTATAGCGAGAAAATGACTCTTAAAACCAATCGCTTTCAGGTTGAATATACCAATTTGAAATACTACATCGCTGCCTCATCACCCAGCTTCGTATCAAGCATCAATCGAATGAACTGCTTAAACTGATTCGGGTTAGACAGTAGATGCATGGTCATGTTTTCAAATGTACCCTTGGCATCAAACATAGCGTCCTCGGCAGCATTGGGATAACCGCCCAGCATAATCTGATCAACACTATTATTGGTGAACTGCTTAACCACGATTTCGTTCTCAGTGACCTTATCCCAAATAGTATTCATAAAGTTCACTTTGTCCTTGTCGGTAAAGTCCTCACCAGCAAAAACCTCGTTTAATCTATCAATAATCTGAGACAGTAGCGCTTCTTGTTTATCCTTGGGTGTGGCTGTGCCCGCTCCACTGCCACCATCTAACTGATACTCAGACTTGCCCTCTTGCAGCTTTAAGTCCTGTTGGTGCAGCTTTGAGACACGGTAATGACTCATGACGATGTTACTTAGGTCGACCTCATCTTCATTGTCCACGCTTTCACGTAATAGCGGCTGTAGGTTACGCGCGTATAAGCTCAGCTTCTCTAGCTCTTTGTCGTCATAGTCCACGATTTGCGACATAAACTCATATTGACGGGTAAAGGTGCCTAAGTCCTTTTTAAATATTTCCAGCACGTCTTGATCGGTCTTAAAACCTTTGTAGTCGTTCTCCGCATTAGTGATTAGCACCACATTGCCAGTCCGTTTTGCTTGCTCAAGCATATTCTTAGCATGCTGTGCTTTTGCACGAGCCTGATGGTATTGCTTTTGCCAACGCTCAACCGCTGGCTTGCAGATATTGCTAATGGCGGCGTTAGACTTGTTTTTACTATAAAACGCCTCAACGAATTGCTCGACCTCATGCGATAAGAAAATTTGAGCTGCACGCAGCTTTTCATAAAGGTCAAACACCTGATCAGGGTCAGACACATCCGCTAAGGTTGCGGTCTCATAATATGGTTGGAAGGCTTCGAGAATATCATCAGGATCATTAAAGAAGTCGAGCACAAACGTGCCACTCTCTGCCTTGCCTTTATAAGTACGGTTCAGCCGTGAAAGCGTCTGTACGCAGTCCACGCCCGTTAGTTTCTTATCCACATACATAGCGCACAGTTTGGGCTGGTCAAAGCCTGTCTGGAACTTGTTAGCCACTAGCATCACTTGATAGTCATCACTGTCAAAGGCCTTACGTAGATCGCGGCCTTTTAACCCAATATTCATATTGTGCTCGGTGAACTTCTCGCCAAGTAATGCGCCGCTATCAGGGTCATTATCGTTAAAGGTGACTTCACCTGAGAACGCGACCATCGCATTGATGTTTCTATAACCGTAATCAGCAATATAGTTATCAAAGGCTAGCTTATAGCGTACTGCTTCTTTACGTGAGCCTGTCACGACCATCGCTTTGGCTTGCCCGCCCAATAAGCCTTTAATATTGTCATTAAAGTGCTCAATGATGATCTTAACCTTCTGCGCGATATTGTGCTCATGGAGTCGCACCCAGTTATTCAGCTTAATCTTAGCGCGGCGAGCATCGACCTCATCATCAGCGGCGGCAAGCTTCTGCTTGAGCTGATAGACCACTTTGTAGTTGGTGTAGTTCTTGAGCACATCTAAGATAAAACCCTCTTCAATGGCTTGGCGCATGGAATAAACATGATAAGCGGCTGGCAGGTTATCTTTAGAAGCTGGCAAGTCAGGGTTAGGCAGCCTTCCGAATAGCTCGATGGTTTTCGGTTTGGGTGTGGCGGTAAAGGCATAATAGCTGAGGTTAGGACTGCTACGGCGGGCGGCAAGTGTGGCATCTAGGATGTCTTCGCTAGATAGCGGTGCATCATTCTCGGCAGTATTGCTGTTCTCTATATCACCTGAGACCAGTACTTCTTTGAGCTGGCGTGCAGTAGAGCCTGTTTGTGACGAATGGGCTTCATCGGCGATGATGGCATAACGGCGCGACTTGAGCACACTTGAGTCTTCAATGGCTTTGAGTACAAAGGGAAAGGTTTGAATGGTCACGATAATGATCGGCTGTGAGTTGACCAATGCACTGGCAAGCTGCTCAGACTTTGATCCATCACCTTCTTTTCTATTGATCTTACCGACCACGCCATCGGCATGTTCAAACTGATAGATGGTGTCCTGCAACTGGTCATCAAGTATCGTGCGGTCGGTGATAACGATGACAGAGTGAAACTGCTTATCGCCTTGATCGTTATACAAGGTGGATAGCTGATGGGCAGTCCATGCGATAGAGTTAGATTTTCCTGAGCCTGCACTGTGTTGAATGAGGTACTTTTGACCCGCGCCCTCATCAATGGCGGCATTGACTAACTTGGTCACCACATCCCACTGATGATAACGCGGGAACATCATGGTCTCTTTTTTAGACTTACGGCCAATCGCGTCTTCTTCCTCGTCGATCTGCAAGTGCATAAAGTGGCCGAGGATGGCGAGCAAGTTCTCTGGCGTGAGTACTTCATTCCATAGATAGTCAGTGGCATATTGGCTGATATCGTTAGGAATATCATTACCTGCGCCGCCGTCACTGGTGCCTTTGTTAAATGGTAAGAAATAAGTACTGTCACCTGCCAGCCTCGTGGTCATATAGACTTCATACTGACTGACAGCGAAATGCACCAATGCGCCACGCTTAAACGTCAGCAGCGGCTCAGGTCTCTTGGTATCAGGATCTTTAGGCAGGCGTGTCTTCTTATACTGAGTGATCGCATTTTGTACCGCTTGTTTAAACTCAGACTTTAACTCCATCGTTGTGACGGGCAAGCCATTGACGAATAGCACCACATCGATACGGTTACGCTTAGCGACCTTACCATCAGTGCTATCTTTTATACTGGTATGAGGGCTATAGACCACCTCTGGAACCACACGGCAGATATTGGCCTCATAGCGTGCCATGATCTCAGGGTTGAGGCTGTGCTCAGGCTTAAACTGGCATAGGTCAAAACGTGCGTTACGAATCTTTAGACCATGGCGTAATACACCCAACGTGCCATAAGTGCGTGAGGCTCTATCGGTTGAGTGTTCATCAGCCTTATTGAGCTGCTTCACCAATGCGATGATAAAGTGACGCTCTGAGTCGATAGGAAAGGTACGGCAAAACTTTTCCCACTCCTTTGGCTGGGTCGTCTGCACAAAGTCCAGTACGTCTTGCTCATAGAGCGCGGTCTCAGCCTGATAGCCGCTGGCATGACCTACTTGCCAGCCGTGCGCTTGCATTTGAGTGATGATATCGGCTTGGAAGACAGATTCGTAGGTGATGTCGGTCATGTTAAGTCCGTTTATAGTTATTATAATGCTCTGAATAATCTCATTGCCCTGTAAGTATTTTATTGTTCAAAACCAACTCTTTTCAGAATTCCATTTTGTAATTCAAATAACCCACTAGGCTTACCTATAATATTGCTTCCGGTAGAGTTTTCATAATCTATAGCTTCATTCAGTAATTTAAAAATTCTTTTACCAGAATAAACAAAGCCATGTGTTCCGAAAAAACTATTATATGCATGTGTTAAAGAGAGTGTCTGATGAGCACTTTTAGTAAAGATACGATCACCTAAAGCCGCTTCAAAAACCTCACTTTTGAAGTGACTTTGCTTAAACTTACCACTGCCAATCATTGCTATAGTATTTCTTCTAATAATAGCCTTTTTGACTACTGCTCCTAGAACAGGATCTTTAACTATCTCATATTTGTATAAATAATACTTTCTATCTTGTGGACATTGGATTCCTAGGATGAACTCGGCTTCATAAGCGCTAAAGTACCTTCCCATAGAAGTATGTTTTCTAGCCCTATCTAAAACCGCATTAATTGAGTGTTCTACCACTTCTGAAATATAGTCAGCATTAATCAATGAGTTCAAATGTTTCGACAAAAACATACTGTCGTCATAATCTCCATTTCTTAATTGCTTACTTCCTTCACAGCTCATTGCGAGAATATATTTACCATTCCTATAAGATGGATATAATTCAGACAAATGATTTTTTATAGAATTAATCATATGTTGAGCTACTAATGTGCTTCCAGCAAATGCTATTGCACAAACAGCATCATTCTTAGATTTATGATAATAACCATTGAACCATTCGCCACTGAAGCTTAAACCTTGCATCTTAATAGGTACTTCAATAACTTTTTTGAAACCGTTGACCATTACGACATTGTTTTGAGTTATGTTGCTATCACTAGCAAAATAAATACTTTCCTGCTCAAAATCACCGTAACTATATCCAGCTATTACTAAGGTCATAACATTCCCACAATGAAACTAAATTTATTTTTATATTTTATTCTAAGCTATCAACGTCTGGCACCCGCCAACCCCGCACATCAATCTTACCCGTGACAGCGGCAGATATTAAGGCGGTGCGGCGTTCTTGCATGAGTTGGATGGCTTGTTCTGCTTTTTCAATCAAACCGTTAAATCTATTTTGTTGTTCAACCAAGTATTCGTAAATTTCTGTTTGCTCGCTTTTATTTGGAGTAGCAACAATGATTTCATTCAATATAGATATGTTTATAACACCCATTGTCCCGCCTCGGGAAAGGAGTTCAAATTGCTTATAAACCGTTTCACTTTTTAAAAGCTCTCTTATAAAAAAAGAGTCATTTCCAGAGTTAAGCTTTGCTTGTATCAACCTAGGATTAATAATCCCTTCGGGTGCATCGAAAGGAAACACCGCAATTTTCCCAAAAGTTCCTACACAACTTATTAAGATACTCCCCTTCTTAACCTTATATCTTGATAGATTTTCAAAGTCTTTAACAGAAATAAAGTAATCACCGATTTCAAAATCGTTGGCTATAACTTGCTCTTGCCCATATACTTTATAACCATACTTAACATACATATCTTTAGTAATGCTAGAGCCAAATGGACCAGATATTATTTGGTCACACAGAAACTTAAAACGTTGCACTTCCCAATGCTCCGGCACACTCCCTAACCACTCAACCCCCGAATCTTTCATCGGTGCATCAGGATTCAAGCCTTTGGTCACGGCATGACTAATCACCGCTTGGCGCTTTTCTTTTAACAGTTGGATAAGCGTTTGCTGTTTTTCGATTAGGGTATCGATTCGGACTACTTCATAATCAAGAAATCTATTAATTTGAATTTGCTCTTCATAAGGAGGAACTAAGATGGGCAATCTTCTAAAATCCTCAAATTTCATAGACTGTCTTAGACCGCCACCTAAACCATAATATACTTTCGTCGTATCGTAAGAATGTAATAAACGATAAGCAAACACTGAGTCCAAACGGTCTTTTGGTTTTAATTTTAAGTAGGCAGAAGTTATAATGCCTTTTTCTTTTGCCAGACCAACACGCAGACTTCTTTTATCATTTTGAAGATCAGTTAGTCTAAGAATGATATCTCCAACACCTACAATTTGATAAGTATTAAATGACTCAGGCAATAAACCGAAGTTAGTATCTACATCGCGCTTAATTATATTTCCATAGCTCAACGACAGAACATTAGCCTCTTTGCCATCTAAGTTTTTCTCAGAAGTAGCATCAAAGCATGAAAAAACAGGAGTCTCTTCCCAATGTGATGGAATACTTCCAACCCATTCAATTCCCGATTCTTTATATTCCTCATACTGCTGATACTTCATTACCAATTCAGACATTACGAATGCACCTCACCCAATAACTGCATAATCTCAGTGCTCACCGCATCTAAGTCTGCATCGATCTCAGCAAGCGGACGTGGTGGCTCATACACATAGAAATGACGGTTAAACGGTATCTCAAAGCCCACAATACCAATCTCTTCATCAATGGCATCTGTCTTGTCGCTATTGATCCACGCATCAGGCACATGCGGCTGCACTTCACGAGCGAAATAACTTTCAATCAGCTCAGTAGTCGTTACCTCAGGATTAAGCGTCACGTTTTCATAATCACGTAAATCGCTGTCTGTTTGGAACTCTACAACTTTGGCTGGCTGATTTGAATTGGAGGACTTATAGCTAAACGCACCATACAGCGGGTTAGCAACCTTCACCGCTTTTTTGATGACGGGTTCTGCTTCAGGGTTTTTCCACGTGATGGCGTCTAGCAGCTGTTTCTTCTCTTTAGTGTCCAAGCTGACATCAGCGTCTTTTAACGCTTGTTTAAACACTTTATCGAACTCATTAAAATCATCGGACTGATGCGTTCCGATAGCAGCTTGTAGGGCTTTGGCTTTATTCATTAGGGCAAGTTGCGACTGCCATAGCTTAGCAGCCAGTACGTCTTTGACTTGGCTTTCTTTTAGCTCGCTAAAGTCCGCCTTAATCATTGCACGCGCTTCTAACGTGACCGCTGATAAATCGCCGTAGTTGTTATTGTTGTCACTGCTGCTTTCGCTATCAGTTGTCCAATTATCACCAAATGCCTCATACAGTGCTGGCATGACCATATCAAACGGCTTAGGCGCATAGCGTAAGCTATCAATAGCTTCATTAGATAACTGAGCAGACAGACGGAGTGGACGCTCAATGGTGATACGGCGATAACCAAACTCATGAGTGGCAAATATCTTACTGGCAAAGGTCTTAGCTGGCTCGGCTTTAGGATTGGCAGACTGGCGGCCACGGTTGGATTTTACTTCTTCTGGCTTATCGAGTACGCGCGCATCGACCACTTCAAAATTACCAAAGCTTTTGGTAATGGTTTTGATATCGTCTTCACTCATCTCATTACGCTTAGAGCCCAGTGATTTACGCATCTTGCTGTATAGATTGCTACCATCGATTAATTGCACCTTGCCACGGCGCTCATCCGCTTTCTTATTGCTGAGCACCCATACATAGGTGGCAATGCCCGTGTTATAGAACATATCGGTCGGTAGAGCGATAATAGCTTCAAGTAAATCGGCCTCTAAGATATAGCGGCGAATCTCACTCTCGCCACTGCCTGCGCCGCCTGTGAATAGCGGTGAGCCATTTAAGATGATACCGATACGGCTGCCTTGATTGCTGTTAGTGCTGTTTTGAGTGCTGCTATCAGTCGCTTCATTCTCACCTTGCCCATGACTGACAATCGGACGCATCTTGCTAATCAAATGCATCAGGAACAATAGCGAGCCATCAGACACGCGCGGCAAGCCCGCCCCAAAGCGACCATCAAAGCCTTTTTGCGTATGCTCATCATTGATCTCGCCTGATATCTTTTTCCAATCTACCCCAAACGGCGGGTTCGATAGCATGTAGTCAAACTTCTCAGCGACCAGCTGATCACTAGACAAGGTATTACCCAGCTTAATGTTATTCACCTCTTGCCCTTTGATCAGCATATCGGCTTTACAGATGGCATAAGACTCAGGGTTGAGCTCTTGCCCATAGGTACGCATCACCGCATCAGGGTTCAGCTCTAGCACGTATTCCATACCAGACGATAGGAAACCGCCCGTACCTGCCGTAGGGTCATAAATGGTGCGAATGATACCGTCTTTAGTCAGCGCGTCATCATCTTCCATAAACACCAATGAAGTGGTCAAGCGCACGATATCGCGCGGGGTAAAATGCTCCCCTGCGGTCTCGTTCGAGCTCTCAGCAAAGCGGCGAATCAGCTCCTCAAACACAAAGCCCATTTCATGGTTAGAGATAGCGTTAGGGCTAAGATCCGTATTGGCGAACTTCTGCACCACTTTATATAGTAAGTTGGCATCGGCCAGTTGCCCGACAAACTCTTCAAACTTAAAGTGCTCGAATATTTCACGCGCGTCTTTAGAGAAAGATTGCACGTAGGTGTTTAAGTTGTCTTTGATATCGCTCTGACCCATCTTGCTGAGATCCATGGGCGAGGTATTATAAAACGCATGCTTGCTGGCACGAATGATGAACTTCTCTTGTGCTTCCTCTGGCAGACCTTTTTCAGCGATACGCTCACTCTCAACAACTACAGCAGCCTTGGTGTCTGCTAATACGCACTCTAGGCGGCGCAGTAGTGTGAATGGCAAGATGATGCGGCCATATTGAGATTGCTTAAAGTCACCACGTAATAGGTCAGCGACAGACCAGATGAAAGCCGCTGTTTGAGAGAAGTTTTTGGTCATGGGAGTATCTTTTGGTTGTTGAGCAAGGATAGAATTTTAGATCTTATGTCAGTGATGAGGCGATGCTCATCTTAAATAAAATATGACCATCATAAGGGTATTCGACATTACTCGGCAAGTCTGAATGTGAGATTTGTTAGATCAGTGAAGAGACTAGATTATTAATTGACCTTTATCCTACCAATTTGATAAAGTCTATTTAAGATAGCCTTAGTAATGGCTGGGGTCGCAGAGCCGAGCAAATATTTTATTTACGACAGCATCCCCTAGAGCTGCCAATCTTCTTTTTTGTGTTTAGAAGATTTAAAAATGCAAATTCCCTAGTTAGCGATAGGAAAATGTTGTTAAATCTGTTGTTAAATATATTTTAAAAATCTCTTTAATCCATGAATATAAAGGCTTACAGATATATGATTGACTCCCGCCGAGCGCACCAATCATTATATTACCCACTTTCTAACCCCTCCTTTTGTTTAATTTTGCCTTTTTATCTGCTTTCGTTTAGCAGTGATTCTATGTATATAGTTTTTGTAAACATCATTTTATTAACTGCATTATTCTTCTAGCACTAAAATCGTAGATACTACTCTGTTCATCACACCTTTAATAAGTAAATTTCAGCATATAATCAACTATTTAACTAGCTCTCAAGCTATCTTTACAAAAAAAACTTCTTTATTAAAAATATTGCTTACATTTCAAAAGCAATATGAGTATTATTGCGTCTTAAGGTATTTATGTAACTATATGTATATAAACGAATATTAGCGCAATATTCTAGAAACTAAATATAGTCTTAAATACAAAAATATTTGTTTGGCTCGTTAATTGCATATTTAAGAAATGATTGAAACAAGCTAGCAGTTTGTAAATTTTAATATTATATGAGTTGAGTCTAGGAGACGTAATGAGTGTTTTTTATATGGCTGCATTGTCAGTAGGATCTGTATTTTGGGGTATGGTAGTCGTTTGGTTAATGGCAACACGATGAGTAACATCGAGCTTAACCATATCAAAATCTTGATATGGTCAGAATAATATAGGTACCTAGCATTTTTACCTATGCAGCAACATAACCATTTAAACAATGTCGCGAGAGCCGTTACAAAGCTTCATATAATCATTATGAGTGGATGTTCAATAAAAATATACGACTCAAAATGAAAGTTTAATCGTAATTCGCTGACTACTAGCTGTTAACTTGCTAGGCGCCTAAGCCTTATTACTTTTCCTAACTTCTAGGCTATTTTCTCAATACGAAAAAGTTACGATCAACTTGCTTTAACCTCCGTATGTCTCCTGTTTTTCTCACAGAGTTAAAATCATTTAGACAGTCTTATACGCCAAATGCTATTTTGCTAGCTCAGCGCTTGTATTTCTATGTTTAGCTCAATAGACATCTTGCAAATCAGTACTCAGCTGCGTCCGACTCGGTACTCGATGATAATTAATAATAGGCACATCTCCTAATCGTCGCTGACCTACCGCTATACTATTATCTATAGTAATCATCGCAATCTTCTTACTTTCTTTAACGATAAGCAAGTGCTTGGCTCTTCGACTGGTTCGGTAGTCAGGAAAGTGCTGCTTAATTAAAACGGCAGTTTTCTGCAAACTATCATTAGCTTGTGACTTTGTAGCCGATAGCTTGTGGTTTTTATCTTTATAATTACTTTTAGTACCGCGTAGGTGCGCTATAAACCATAGCACTGCAATGACTGCTAGCAATATGACAAGCCACCAAATTCCGTCTATCATAGGAAGATATATCCATTATTAGCAAGGGTTTAGCCATGTTAGCAGAATTGTCGCCAAAATTAATAGCAGAAGTGCAGCGTGCTGCTAAATTACTAGCTACTAAATCACGCATTTGTGTTTTAACTGGTGCAGGCGTGTCAGCCGAAAGTGGCATTCCCACTTTTCGAGATAAGCAGACTGGCCTTTGGCAACACTACCGTGCCGAGGATTTGGCCACTCCTACCGCCTTCGAACGTGATCCAAAGCTGGTCTGGTCTTGGTATCAATGGCGCAGGCAATTGGTCCATGATAAAACCCCTAACCCTGCCCATCTTGCTCTTGCCGAATGGCAACAAGATGCCAAAAAAAATAAACAGAGCTTCACCTTAATTACGCAAAACGTCGATGACTTGCATGAACAGGCTGGGAGCACCGTGACGCACTTACATGGTCACCTGTGGCGTAATCGTTGTCATGACTGTGGTACGCCTTTCCAAAATGAAGTCGCAGCTTGGGATAGTAGCAAAGAGGCTGTTAACTTTGACGATGAACTAGTAACTTGCCAGCATTGCGATGGTTATATCAGACCTGATATTGTTTGGTTTGGTGAGGCGCTACCTGGACAGGCGTGGCAAACCGCCGAGGATGCGGCCGCCAATTGTGAAGTATTCATCAGTATTGGTACGTCAAGTTTAGTTTACCCTGCTGCAGGGCTGGCACATTTAGCAAAGCAGAATGGTGCAAAACTTGTTGAGATAAACCCTGATCCAACACCCAACACCATCGTTGATATCACATTAGCGGTGAAAGCAGGAGTAGTAATGCCCTTACTGTTACAGCAAGTCATTGCGCTATCATAATGGCTTTACGAAAAACAAGGTTAGGTCTCTAGCTACTAGGCGTACCCTGACCAAAATTATTGTAGTGCGCGATCAACTTTAGCTAAATATACTTCTTTTAACTCTTCATCTATAAATGAGGATCTAAAAGAGTTCTTTACCAAAGTGATAATATCATCCTCTGATAATGGTAGGTTTTCACATAAATTGATAAAGTTCTGATTGATATAACCTTTAAAATAGGCTGGATCATCTGAATTGACACTTACGTTTAGGCCGTAATCCAAAAGCTCTTTTATATTGTGCTCTTTATAAGTTTCAAATACTTTTAGCTCAATGTTTGAGTTTGGGCAGACAGTAAGAGGTATTTGCTCATCTTTTAGTCTTTGCATAAGCTCAGCGCTTTTTATAGATTGCACGCCATGATCTATTCTATTAATACCTAGCAAATCTAGCGCTTCGTAAATATAAGAGAAATCGCCTTCTTCACCTGCATGCGCGACTAATTTAAACCCCTCTTCTTTGGCCTTCTTAAATACCTCTGTAAATTTCGATGGAGGATTTCCGAGTTCTGAAGAATCAAGACCGACACCAATAATGTCAGCCTTAAATGCCAAAGCTTCTTCTAAAGTATCAAAAGCATCTTGTTGTGGTAAATGCCGTAAAAAACACATGATAATACAGGATGTAATGCCGTATTTTTCCTTAGCATCCATCAAAGCTTCTTTTATTCCAGTTATGACCGTTTCAAAAGCAATGCCCCTTGCGGTATGCGTCTGGGGGTCAAAGAATATCTCAGTATGAATAACATTGTCTTCAACGCACTTTAAAATGTACTCCCAAGTCAGATCATAAAAATCGTCTTTTGTGATGAGTACTTTGGCACCGGCATAATATATGTCTAAAAAAGTCTGTAAATTGGTGAAATTATAGGCATCGCGCACATCTTCTATGTCTTTATAAGGAATATCTATGTTGTTTTTTTTGGACAATCTGAACATAAGCTCAGGCTCTAATGAGCCTTCAATATGTAAGTGCAGCTCAGCTTTCGGTAGTTTTCTTATTAATTCAATCATAGTAATCCCATTATCTTTGTTATCTAAATATACCCTTTTAGAGCACTATTTTAGAAATACGACTGTATCAGATAGCTCATTGCCCGCTGGATCATGCTCCAAATGGTAATATTGACGTAGTAGCTGTCCTACCTCGTCTAATAAATCGCTTAAGCTCTCTTCCATTTTCTTATTAGCAATGCCTGTTACTGCTTTATCACACATCGCTCGCCATACTGTTGGGCTAACATGGGCACTGATACCACGATCAGCGATGATTTCCAGTTTGTGCTCACAGATATTGACATAAACTAAGACACCAGTGTTTTCTTCAGTATCCCATACTCGATATTCGCTAAACAGATCAATAGCGCGCTCACGGCAGTTGGTGCTATAAGCATCTTGAATAGGCAGATGATTTTCTACAATCAAAAACACCTCGCCACGATGACCTTGCTCCGCTTCTGTCACTTTTGCTGTCAGGCGTGCCTTGGCCTCTGCCGTCAGCCACTTGCTATGCAGCATAGGGACAAATAAGACTTGACGCCACCAACGGGCAAAACTTGCCTCTGATAAAGGTAAGTTATTTTGTACCATTATTTTTTCCTCAAGTAGGCGATTGCTAACTGTTATCTAGTAGGTATTCAAACATGCTATATAGTCAATCCACTATAAAATAAATATAGCGCTACTGAGATAAATTTTGCGCAGCCTCTGTCTGCGTAGGCACAGCAAGCAAGGAAAAACTATCTCAGTAGCGCGTTATTATTTTTGTACTTCTTTTATTTAGGACTGATTATACAAGCAGCTTTTTCAATTTTCGACGCTAGAAACTGACTTTAAACTAGAAATCGATTCTAAAATTGGTGATAAGTGAATAAATTCAACAAAGTCTACCACGAGCCTCCAGCACCGCCACCGCCAAAGCCACCGCCGCCACCGCCAAAGCCACCACCTCCAAAACCGCCACCGCCACCGCTGCCACCACCAAGACCAGGCAAGAATATCATACCGCCTTTACGGCCACCGCCGCGTCCTCCTCGACCACCGCCACCTGAGCCTCGAGCAATCAAGAACATCCAGATAAATATGGCCATAATGACAGTCATGAAAAATCCGCCACCCAATGCTAGAGAACCTGCGAAGAAACCACCTGCGGTTAAGATAGAACCAAATACGCGTCCAAAGATACTAGTAATAAACTTACCAAAAATCATTGCCATTATAAATAGGAAGATAGGAGTTGGTAGCTCATCCGAGCCTTGCTGAGCAGTACGTTCCGCTGCTTGAGCATCAGCGCGGGCCAGTACTTCAGGGTCAGCATTGAGTCGATTTTCAAGGGCACTAACGCCTGCCAATATCCCTGCCCCATAGTCATTTTGTTTAAACAATGGGGTAATATCCTCACGAATAATACGATTGACCGCAGCATCCGGTAGGACACCTTCCAACCCATAGCCAGTCAAAATGTACATATCGCGATCATTGACAGCTACCACAATTAGCAAACCGTCATCGATGTCTTTATCCCCTAACTCCCATTTAGTGGCAACTTGCAAAGCATAGTCAAATATTGGCAAGCCATTAGTGGTTGGTACAATGACAACAGCTGCTTGTGCTAGACCTTGCTGATAGATATTACGCAGCTGTGCCTCTAAGCGCTGTTTTTCTTGAGGATTTAAGATGTTGGCTTGATCAACGACTGGTTCGTTCAATATCAATTTATCAGCATCGACACTAGCAGCACTTGATTGGATAGGTGGCTTAGTCGTCGCCTGCGACTGTGCTACAGCTTCGTCATTAGCAGCGTTGGGATTGATAGCATCATTACCTAGTATAGTGCCACTAATAGCTTCATTACCGAGTACCGCATCATTGATAGCTTCATTAGCCTCACCAGCTTTAGCAATAGCAACCAAGTCCTCAACACTACGATTCTGCAACTGTGCATCGGTGGCACTACTATTAATAGCAGCACTAGCATCATCCGGTGCAGCATATAGTAGCGTGGCACTGCCAGCACTAAGCGTTAATAGTAATGCAGAGACGATCGCTTTCGAGTTATTCATCTAATCTATACCACCTTGAATGACATCCGTGCTGAGCTGGATTGTGACGTACTATATCGAAGCGTTCGGTATTACCGTACGTTTCCATGAAATGTATGCTTCTATTAATACTTATCAACGATAAATAAAAAGTAAAGCCGCCTATATTAGATAGGCTTAACGCAGTAGAGTCGTAAACACTCTGGCATGGCTTTATTTTTACTTTCATCTACTAATCTTTACTGAGCAGTAGCGGCATCATCATCACCGAAATCCACGGTTGGCGCAGTAGAAATCTCTTCTTCGTTAGCTACCGTAAAGTTCGGTTTGGTATCCATACCGAATACTTTGGCAGTGATATTAGTGGGGAACTGGCGTACTGTCGTGTTGTAACCCTGTACTTCTTGGATATAGCGGTTACGTGCTACGGTAATACGGTTTTCAGTACCTTCTAACTGTGCCTGTAAATCTTGAAATAAAGCATCTGATTTCAATTCAGGGTAACGCTCAGATACTGCCATCAGACGTGACAATGCGCCACCCATCTGTGCTTGTGCTTCAGCATAACGCTCCATCGCTTGTGGGTCATTGAGCACTTCAGGGGTTATATTAATGCTACCTGCACGCGAGCGCGCTTCTGCCACTTGCGTAAAGACCTCTTGCTCCTGATCCGCATATTGCTGCACGACTTTTACTAAGTTTGGAACCAAATCCGAACGGCGTTGATACTGGTTGACTACTTCTGACCAAGCGGCTGTCACTTGTTCATCTTGTGATTGTAGATTGTTATAACCACAACCTGTTAAGCCAACTGTTGAAGTAGCTAATACCGCTGATAGTAACAGGGGTTTTACAATAGATTTACGCGTCATATCTGATTCTCCTAATAGTGATAGCTGACCGTTTAGTGATAACTTACCGTTTATCCATTTATGCTGGAAAACAATATCGTGATCGTCAATAAACGGTTACCTTTAATTATGCTGCTAATAATGGCGATATAGCTATTCTTTTACAATTCATCGTTACCAAAACACAACCGCAAAACAAAACAATTGACTTTTTTGTCACCAAATAACTCTCTATTCTACCTATCGCCCTACTATCTATCATCTTGCTATGACTAGCTGATTCAGATTTTATTAATAGTTGCTAATAATCACATATTAAAAAGTTATGAAGTACTAAGCTTGTCAACAATTAGCGCATTCTATTAATAACTTTAGTAGACTTGTATTAGGTTGTTAAGTGGTAATTGCAAAATATAAACACAGTAGATTCAAAAAAAAATCTAGTAATTATAAAGAAATTGTGGCAAATTGCAGTTACTTAACCGTATGGTTTGCATACATTCGGTAGTGGAGTTGTTATTCATTTAGTATTAGCTAAGCGCAAAAAGATGAATATCCTGCTTGTGCTAAATGCAAATGCCACAGCTGTTGAGCGAACTGCTCATTGATTCTTTTTCGACATTTATTAATTTATTCAATAGTAACATGTGGTTAGAGTTGATGTACTGTGGATTTGAAAGCTATCAGTAAGTAGAGATAACAAAAACAGCTGAATAAAGGTTGAATGCTGTCAGTATATTGATTGGTATTTAATGACAATAACTACTTGTTTTATCCGCTGGTCTATTCTTTATCTACCTATTCTTACTGTGTTATGTCATCATAATACTGCGACAACCAGAAAGGCAAAAGGAATTGCGACCGCAGCTAAGATTGTATTAACACTAGTTGTGTTAATGATAAGCCAAGCGGATAAATACAGACAATTACAATCCATCCTGAGTGGTTAAAAGGGTGTTAATTTTTATCTTAATGGGATAATTAACACCGAGCATTACCACTTTGAGGACGTTTGAGGAAGACATAATATGGAAGGTTTAGTCAATTTAGTAAACGGAATTATCTGGAGCCCTGCACTGATCTACCTGTGTTTGGGCGCGGGTCTGTTTTATTCTATTATGACGCGCTTTGTACAAGTGCGTCTATTCGGTGAAATGATCAAATTACTATTTACTGGTAAATCCAGTACAGATGGTATTTCATCATTTCAGGCACTTGCCGTCTCACTCGCGGGACGTGTGGGTATGGGTAACATCGCTGGGGTAGCTGCTGCTATCGGCTTCGGTGGTCCAGGTGCTGTGTTTTGGATGTGGATTGTAGCCTTCTTAGGCGCATCTACAGCCTATGTTGAGTCTACACTCGCACAGATTTATAAAGAAAAAGATGTGATTACTGGCGAATATCGTGGTGGTCCAGCTTACTATTTTGAACGCGCACTTGGTCAAAAATGGTATGGTATCCTCTTTGCGATCGCCTCTATCTTAGCCTGTGGTATGTTCTTACCTGGCGTACAGGCGAACGGTGTTATCAGTGCTTTTGCACAGGTGATGGGTGAAGGAACAATAGTAAATATTGGCAGCTTAGAAGTTGGCTCTATGCGTTTAGTAGCGCTAGGCATTATTCTAGTGGTCCTAGGTATTATTATCTTTGGTGGTATTAAGCGTATTGCGACCTTTACTGAGTTTGCAGTCCCTTTTATGGCACTAGGCTATATTGTCCTTGCTTTGATTATCATGTTTAGTAACATTGACATGGTTCCACAAGTCTTCGGTATGATCGTTGGCGATGCCTTTACGGCACAAGCAGGTTTTGGTGCTGCTATTGGTTGGGGTGTAAAACGTGGGATCTACTCTAACGAAGCCGGACAGGGTACTGGCCCTCACGCTGCTGCTGCTGCAGAGGTTCAGCATCCCTCACAGCAAGGTTTAGTACAGGCATTCTCAGTATATGTAGATACGTTGCTAGTCTGTTCTGCTACCGCCTTCATGATTTTATCTACAGGTATGTATAACATTCAAGGTAAGCTTCCAGATGGTCAGTTCATCGTCCAAAACGTAGCTACTGGTGTTGAAATTAACTCGCCTGCCTTTACGCAAATGGCGATGGAATCTGTTTATGGTACTTACGGTAATACCTTTATCGCTGTCGCCGTATTCTTCTTTGCCTTTACGACTATCTTGGCTTACTACTATATCGCTGAAGTAAACGTTGCTTATTTGACTCGCTTTATTAGTCGCGGTGCCAATAAAAAAGGTCTCTTTTTCGTCAAAGTCTTAATTATGGTGATGGTTGCTTACGGTGGTCTTAACTCAGCCGGCTATATCTGGGCTATTGGTGATATCGGTGTTGGTCTTATGGCTTGGCTCAATATCGTTGGTATTCTTGTTATCTTTGTTGTTGCACGTCCAACACTCACTATGCTTAAAGATTATGAAGCACAGCGTAAAGCTGGTGTGAAGCGCTATACCTTTGATCCTGCAAAATTCGGTATCAAAAATGCGCCTTATTGGGAAGCACGTCATCTAGAAGAGCAAGAAAGATTGGCAAAAGATCCAATACATAAAGAGCATAAATAACGTTTTTTAAAGAATGTAAAAGTAGCAACTAACGATTAAATCAAAAAAGCCTGAGGCAATGGTCTTGGGCTTTTTCGTGTAGTACACATTATGTTTAATTGATAATAATCGCCATCGCTCAGATTAAGAGATAGATAACTTTTTAGCAAAACAAAAAACCCAGCAATAAGTGCTGGGTTTTTCTTTTAAAAATATTGACTAATTTAGCTATGTTACTTTTAGAACAACGTTATTTAGGCATTAACACTGTGTCAATTACATGAACGACACCATTAGTCGCCATGATGTCTGGCTGAGTGATATTGGCAGTACCACCACTAGCATCTGTGATCACATTAGCATCACTAATAGAGAACGCTTGACCGTTCACTGTTTCGATGTCAGTACCATAAGGGATATCAGCAGATTTTACTATCATGCTTGGAATAACATGATACGACAGCACATTGGTTAGCATATCTTTGTCAGCCAACAGCTCTTCTTTAGTAACATCAAGCTTGGTTAGCACATCAGTGAATGCTGCATCTGTTGGAGCAAATACCGTGTAGTTGGTATCCGTTGCCATTAATGTTTGATCAAGTCCAGCCGCTTTTAATGCTGCGGTCAAGATCGTTAAATCATTATTTTCAGCGGTGATTTCAGCGATATTTTGTGTAGCAGTAGCCTCTTCAGACATAGCAGCAGGTTCTTCCATAACTTCAGGCTCTGCCATTGGCTCCGGCTCAACCATCGGTTCAGTCGTTACTTCAGGCTCAACTGCCGGCTCAGCAACCGTTTCTGCATCATTACAAGCTACTAATGTCATTGCCGTTGTTGCGATTGCTAAAGATAATAAAGTCTTTTTTAACATGGGTCTATCCTTATGAATATTAATTAAGTAGTTTTGCATTCATTACATTATATAAAGTCAAAAAGCAGCGTTCCGTTCATTTATTGCGGTAACAATACTTTATCGATAACATGTACTACACCATTGGTAGCTGCGATGTCTGTTTGCAAGATACTGGCAGTACGGCCACTTTCATCCATTAGTTTGCCTTCAGGTGTTACCATCAAGGTATCTTTGCTAAGCATCATAATATTGCCTGGTTTTACATCTTTGGCATAAACTGGAGCTGCACCATTAATCACGTGATACCCTAAAATCTTGGTTAATACGGGTTTGTTAGCAAATAGCTGCTCTTTACTCATACCAGTTTCTTGTAAGGCTTGGGCAAAAGCTGCATTGGTTGGTGCAAGGATAGTGAAGTTCGCATCAGGGTTAGCTAACGGACCAGCTATACCAGCAGCTTGTACTGCTTCAACTAACGTTGAGAATTCAGGATTGCTTTGAGCCACTTGTACCACATTCATCTTAGCCATAGCTGCATTTTGTGCAGGTGCTTGCTGAGCTTGTGCAGATGCTTGTTTTGCTGGCATCGGTGCTTTTTTAGCTGGCATGATGTTGTTACAAGCACTTAGGCCAACAATTGAGACAGCCAATGTACCGATAGTAGCGAGTTTAGTAAATTTCATATTCATATCCTTGATTTTGAGGTCTATCCTGAGTGCGAATTTAATGATTGAGTCGTTCTTTTTGAAGGTAAAGTTTTAATAAATTAACTTATACATGGTGACTTACTATCTATCTAGGCAGTCGCAGTTAATGAGTATATACAGTGACTTATCACAGATGATATACGTACTGCCTAGGGATAATAGTTCACCATTATTATCTAAGAGCTTATAAGCTATACTTACGAGCAACCAAACCTTACGCAGCCAAATTAGCATGGCTTACAACTTTAACTATTTGCGTTTGCGCTATTTTTTGTCACATCCTTGTAAGTTTTGTCTGCTTTGTAACATGGTCTATTTTTTAATCGCTTAAGAAAAACCTTCATATCCTGAGCAACTAATGCAATGACCATATATTCGTATAAAAGCATATAATATGCCTTTGAGTATGACTTTAATGCTATGTAAATTTACATATTCAAAAGCTCAAGGTCTTGTCTTTGATGCTAAATATGAATAAAAACATACCGATAAACGCTATATTTTTCATGCTAGAATATTGCAGATTTGTGCTTTCTTATTTCTTATAGTTTTGTAAATTTTCTCTTTTTTCTCCTTTTTATGATATTGACGATATAAGCAGTGTTCCTATGACTCAAAAAATGACCTCGATGACTTCTTCTGAAGATAATACTATGCCCACTCACTCAAATGCTGCCGATGACTTTATCTTGACGCCGCCTGCTGTATTTCCTTTTAAGGAGCAGCAACTGACTGCACGTACGCGCATAACTGAACAGATGGCCTCACGTATCTTGGTGTTAGATGGGGCGATGGGCACCCATATTCAGAATTATAAGCTGGAGGAAGCTGATTATCGTGGAGAACGTTTTGCTGATATTAGCCAAGACGTACGTGGTAATAACGATCTGCTCGTGCTCACCCAACCGCAGATGATTAAAGAGATTCATAGCGACCATCTTGCTGCTGGTGCAGATATCATCGAGACCAATACGTTTAATGGTACGCGGCTATCGATGTCTGACTATGATATGGAATATCTGGTGCCAGAGCTAAACAAGACTGCGGTTAAATTAGCGCGCGAAGCTGCTGACGAATTTACTGCCAAGACCCCTGAGAAGCCGCGCTTCGTCGCTGGAGTCATTGGGCCAACGTCACGAACTTGCTCGCTATCACCTGATGTCAATGACCCAGCCTTTCGTAACATTACCTTTGATGAGTTGGTGCTAAATTACCGTGAAGCGACACTAGCTTTAATAGAAGGCGGTGTGGATCTTATATTGATTGAAACCATTTTTGATACGCTAAACGCTAAAGCGGCGATATTTGCGATTACTGGGGTGTTTGACGATATTGGTTTTGAATTACCGATTATGATTTCGGGTACGATCACTGATGCCTCTGGTCGGACGCTATCAGGTCAAACGGCTGAGGCGTTTTATAACTCGATTCGCCATGCCAAGCCGCTATCGGTTGGTTTCAACTGTGCACTCGGGGCAGATGCACTGCGTCCACATATCCAAACGTTATCTAATATTGCCAATACTTATGTTTCAGCGCATCCGAACGCCGGCTTGCCGAATGAGTTTGGTGAATATGACGAAACGGCAAAGGAAACCACTGCCCTGCTTGAAGGCTTTGCTAAAGCGGGCATTTTAAACATCGTCGGTGGTTGCTGTGGTACGACGCCTGAGCATATCCGCCAAATCGCTAATATGGTGGCAAAATACCCACCGCGCGTGATTCCTGAAATCGCACCTGCTTGTCGTCTGTCTGGGCTTGAGCCATTTACTATCACGCCTGATAGCTTATTCGTCAACGTTGGTGAACGTACCAACGTTACTGGCTCGAAGAAGTTTCTACGTTTGATTAAAACCGAAGCCTATACCGAGGCTCTAGATGTCGCGCGCGATCAGGTCGAGGGCGGCGCGCAAATCGTCGATATCAACATGGATGAAGGCATGCTTGACTCCAAGCAGGCGATGATTCACTTCGTTAATTTGGTCTCTGGTGAGCCTGATATCAGTCGTGTACCTTTGATGATTGACTCCTCGAAATGGGACATTATCGAAGAAGGTCTTAAGCGTATCCAAGGTAAGTCCGTCGTCAACTCTATCTCCTTAAAAGAAGGTCATGCTGAGTTCGTCGAGCGCGCCAAACTATGTATGCGCTACGGCGCTGCTATTATCGTCATGGCCTTTGATGAAGACGGTCAAGCCGATACTTTTGAGCGTAAAACTGAGATCTGTCAGCGTAGCTATGATGTCTTAGTCAACGAAGTCGGCTTCCCTAGCGAGGACATTATCTTTGACCCCAATATCTTTGCGGTCGCCACCGGTATCACTGAACATAATAATTACGGCGCCGACTTTATCAATGCCACTAAGTGGATTACGGATAACTTGCCCAATGCGATGGTATCGGGCGGCGTATCCAACGTCTCGTTTAGCTTCCGTGGTAATCCGATTCGTGAAGCCATCAACTCCGTATTTTTATTTCATGCGATTCAAAACGGTCTGACGATGGGTATCGTCAACCCTGCCATGCTAGAGCTATATGACGACATCCCGAAGGAAGCACGCGATGCTATCGAAGATGTCATGCTGAATCGAAACCAAGGTGAGACTGGTCAAGATGCTACTGAGCGTCTGATGACCGTCGCTGAAAACTACCAAGATGGCGGCAAGAAAAAAGACAGCACCGTTGATATGTCATGGCGCGAAGGCACGGTAGAAGAACGTATTGCTCATGCATTAGTCAAAGGTATCACCACCTTTATCGAAGCCGATACCAAAGAAGCTTGGGAGAAATACCCCAAACCGCTAGAAGTCATCGAAGGACCACTGATGGACGGTATGAATATCGTCGGTGATTTATTTGGCGCAGGTAAAATGTTCTTACCGCAAGTCGTGAAATCTGCACGTGTAATGAAACAATCAGTCGCTTGGCTGAATCCATATATCGAAGCGGAAAAAGTCGAAGGTGAAAAGAAAGGTAAAATCCTCATGGCGACCGTCAAAGGCGACGTCCATGATATCGGCAAAAACATCGTCGGTGTGGTACTCGGCTGTAACGGCTATGACATCGTAGATATGGGCGTGATGGTACCTTGTGAAAAAATCCTCGATACCGCTATCGCTGAGGAAGTCGATATCATTGGCTTATCTGGCCTGATTACGCCAAGCCTTGATGAAATGGTTTATGTTGCCAAGCAAATGCAAGAGCGCGGCATGACCCTACCCTTGATGATTGGCGGGGCAACGACCTCTAAAGCGCATACGGCAGTCAAAGTCGAACCTCAGTATCAAAACGATGCCGTCATCTATGTGGCTGATGCCTCACGTTCAGTGGGCGTGGTGACTAAGCTGCTCTCTAAAGAGCACCGTCAAGGCTTGATTGATGAGACCCGCGAAGAATATATAAAGGTGCGTGAGCGTCTCGCTAAGCGCCAACCAAAAGCGGCCAAAATATCTTATGCCAACGCTATCAAGATTGGCTTTAAAGATGACTGGGAAAACTATGTGCCACCTGTACCTAACAAACTAGGACAAGTAATATTTGACGATTATCCTATCACTAACCTACTGCCTTATATCGACTGGACACCTTTCTTTATCTCTTGGGGTCTAGCGGGCAAATACCCGAAAATCTTGCAAGACGATGTGGTTGGAGAAGCGGCCCGTGATTTGTTCGACAATGCGAATGACTTGATGCAAAAAATGATTGATGAGAAGTTAATCGTTGCCAAAGGTGTGTTTAAACTGATGCCAGCCAAACGTACTGGCGCCGATACCGTCACCGTCTATGACAACAGTCCAGCTGATGGCGGCAAGCCGACCTATCAGTTTGAGCACTTACGTCAACAAAGCGACAAAGCCAGCGGCAAGCCAAACTTTAGCTTAGCAGACTTTATCTCACCATCGGATACCCATACTGATTATCTTGGTGGCTTTACAGTATCGATAGTCGGGACAGAAGCACTGGCTGAAAAGTACAAAGAGGCAGGCGATGACTATAACGCTATCATGGTACAAGCGCTGTCTGATCGCCTAGCCGAAGCCTTCGCTGAGCATTTGCATGAGCTGATTCGTAAAGACTATTGGGGCTATCAGGCTGATGAGAATTTAACCAATGATGAGATGATTAAAGAGAAATATGTTGGTATCCGCCCTGCGCCTGGCTATCCTGCCTGTCCTGAGCATACCGAAAAAGGTAAATTGTTTGACTGGCTCGGTACGGTTGAGGCTATCGGTACGACGCTAACTGAAAGTTTTGCAATGTGGCCTGCGTCATCGGTCAGCGGCTTTTACTATTCGCATCCTGAGAGTGAATACTTTAATGTGGGTAAAATCAGCAGCGATCAGTTAGAGAGCTATGCTGAGCGTAAAGGTTGGGATATGAAGACTGCCGAGAAGTGGTTGAATCCGAATTTGTAGGGTTGGTTAGATTTTTTAGAGAAAATTTTATGCGGGATTGATTTTTATAATTGATTCCGCTTTTTTTCTATCTTCCAGTATAGACGAGACTGTCGTTAAGTTTTAAGTCGTTCCTATTACTCAATAATATCTCAAAATAATCCACCACAAATCGCCTAGCCCATTCGTATATCCACTATAATTGAGTCTAGCGGTAACCTCTTGTTTTTTCTAAGGTTTGAAGCTAAATATGACGACATCTGTTGTCGTATAAAGTTATTAATAACTTGCCATCTTCAGCTTCATTTATATACAATAACTTTTAAGCTCACATCGGCTTTTAACTCTTTACATATTAAAAATTTTACATAAGTTCACATTTAAGAAATTTCTGATATTATTAGATAAATATCTGAAATTGCTTAAAAAATGGATTTTTAATATGTCGCAGAAACCTCATACTGAATCTACAAGTGCTGACAAAACCGCTCTAGGCTTTGATTTTCAGTATTATTTTTTCTTATATAAGCTGTTACAGCTTAAAGAAGGTGAGTCTATTGGTTTAGAAGTAAAAGATGATGTGCATACCGATCTAAATAATGACTGTCAGTTATTTTATCAAGTTAAGCATACTATACATAAGGATAGGAACCTTACAACTAGAGATATAGACTTATGGAAGACACTATCAAACTGGGCAAAAATAATTAGCGATGAATACGATAATCGTTCAGATATCGTAGAACAAATAGAGTTTGTTAAAAAGTCTGAGTTTATATTATTTAGTAATAAAAAAACTAACCAAGATAATAAAATTATTAATTTGATAGAACAGTTGAAGAAATCATCTATAGATATCAACAAGTTTTATGATGAGCTAGAACTGATTAAATCTGACACTGCTTCCACATCTAAAATCATTCCTTTCATAAACAACGTTTTAAAACTAGATAAATCGGTACTTCATAAATTTATTCTAAAAGTGGGTTTTATACTAGAGGACAGAGATATTATTGGAATGATTCATGGCGCACTTAGAGTAAAAATGGTAGAGAAGCGACATATCGAACAAGTATTTAGAGATTTATATTCAGATATTAAAAGACAAAACTTTATAACTATAAAAGAGGGTGATAAATTTCAAATCAGTTTTGATGACTTTTATGATAAGTATAGAGTATATTTTCATCCTTCAATCACTAAACTAAGTATTAGACCTCTTACAAAAAACCTACCTAGCCATTCTGAAATGAAAACACAAGTTTTTATTAAACAATTATTAGATATTGGAGACTTTAATGATAATGATATTGATGAGTTAGCTCGGTTAACCGCTCAAAAAATGAAGCTAGAGAATAATATATTTGACTGGCACAGAAAAGGTGAAATTACTCACAATAAATGTGAAGATTTTCATAATGATGCTAAAGCTAACTGGAAAAATAGCTGGAAAAGTAAGAGCAGAAGGATTCTTGATGATGATAAAAGTCTTGAAATGATTGATGATTTGAGAAAAGAAAAACTTATGATTGATGGACAGGAACTTGATACGGATATGAGCAACGGAGAGTTCTATTATTTATCTGATATTCCAGAAATTGGTTGGTCGATTGGTTGGGAGAAATACGAAAAGTGAACTTAGGTAGCTACAATAACTTTGGAATAGTAGCAATTGCTATCCATTCTACTATCGATAGATTAGGTGAACTAACATTAGCAAAAGTATTATTAATCATGCCTTTCTATGCACATTAACCATTAACTGATTATTTGGCGCACAAGAGTACAGAAATACTTAGTATCGAGCATTTAATTGCATTAAGAATAGAGTATTTCTCAAACTTCAATGATAGATATGAAGATACTATCTCACAAGCTGTTGATGCAATTCAATATCTTATTGAAACTAAGGCTTTAAGCTTAAATAATGGGAAATTAAAATGTGAATCGCCTTTTGAATATCATACCAGTATGGGCAAAAGAGCTTTAAAAATAAGTAAAGCTTCAAACAATATGGCAAAAATACTTAGTCAAGATAGCTCAAAGCTATATTTAAATTTAAGAGTTGATTTATGATAAAATTTAATATTCTCAAAATAGTTTTATGGCTTAAGAATGGCAATAGAAGAACCCTTAATTTTGAGTCAGATAAAGTTAACGTAATTACTGGACATAGTAATACTGGTAAAACAGCTATTTTAGATATAATTGATTACTGCTTCTTTGCTAGTTCAATGAATATTTCTGACAGTGTTATTAACGAGAATGTTGAGTGGTACGGAGTATCATTTCAAATTAATGATAAGTTTTATACTCTTGCAAGGGAACACTATAATAGAAATGTTTCGAATAAATATTACTTTTCTAGCATAGGCGAAATCCCTAAGTCTGTCCCTATTGCTAATAATACTGAAAAAGCTTTAAAGTTAACTATCGAGACTGAATTCTCTATCAACTCTAATACTACTATAGCTTATGGTGGCAATCAATTAAAGCAAGACTCTAAAATATCGCTTAGATTTTTCTTGATGTTTAATACTATTTCACAAGATATCATCACTGAATCGCGCAATATTTTTTTTGATAAACAACATGACTCAAGATACAGAGAGGCCTTGCCCAGAATATTTGATATAGCTACAGGAATAGAAAGTATAGAGAACATCTTACTTAAAGAGAAAAAAGTAAGCCTAGAAAAAGAGATTAAAGCGATTGATAGGAAGAGAGATAAGCACAATAAGCTTGAACAGCACTCCCATGATGAAATAAGAAAAATCTTATTTTCTGCTAGGGAGATGGCTTTGATTTCTTCTGAAGAAGATGAAGTAGCTATTGGCGAGTTAAAAGACCTGATAGAGAGTAAAAAATTTCAAGATAATACTAATATAGGTAAACGTGAAGAACTTGTAAGAAATAAAAATTTAATCTTGAGAAAAATAAGAAATTTAAATACTTTTAGTAGTGAATATAGTATATACAAGAAGAACCTTTCAGCCTTACATGATAGTTTAAAACCTATAGATTACTTGAATAAAAATGTAGAAATACGGACGCTATATTTTAATGACATTATCAAACATCTTAGTTATGAGCTTAATGAATTAAAGAAAGCTAACAGTAAAAAAACTCCTATTGATAAACAAGTAGTTGATGAAATATCGAATTTAAATGAAGGTTTAAGATCTATTGAACTTGAACTTGATAAATTACCTAAATATTTTAAAATTTCAGATAATGATGAACAGAAGCTTATATTTATAGGAAGAGCAACTGAAATATTAAAGCTATATTCAAATGAAGATAAAGTACCTGAAAATCTTAAATTAGAAATAGATAGAATCCAAGAAGACATTAATAGCATAATCATCGAAAATACTGAAGAAAGCATGTCATTAACTATTGACTTGATTGAAGAAGTAATACGTGACTATATACTAAAGTATGGAGAAGTATTAGGTAATTACTCAACATACCAACCAAAATTTAATTATAAAGATAAAGCTTTACAATTGCGTAGGCCTCATTCTTCTAAGATAGAACCTAGTGTTGGAAGTAGTTCAAACCATATGTTTTTACATTTATTTTTGTCACTAGCTATCCATGAAGTCATTTTTTTAAATGAAGCACCTTATGTTCCTCCATTTTTAGTTATTGATCAACCTAGCCGACCCTATTTTGAAGATAATGGAAGTAGAAAAATTATTGAAGATATAGATAGTGATAATTATAAGATAAAAAAAGCGTTTGTATTACTTAATGATTTCATTGAAAATCGACTACAAGAAGATGGTCACTTTCAAATGATTATTTTTGAGCATGTATCTCCTGATTTTTTTGAAGACTTAGAACACTTCTATTTGGTTGAAGAATTTAGAAATGGTAATGCGCTCATTCCAGAAGAAATGTTAAATTAAATCTAGATATTGCGTAGAATGCACCCTATTCACCACTTAAGTTCTAATTTTTTTGAGTTGACGCTGCGTTGAAGGTGCGGTTTAGCCCTGATTGTAGCGGTTATCCTGCTTGGCCGGGCGAGTTGCAATGGCTTGGTTTGTTCAGAAAATCACATATTTTCTCTTGCATCGGGACGAGTGTTCCCCAGACACTCGTTTTCTCCCTCCTCAGGCGCACGGAGCAGGCGACGCACCAAATCTTAGCTAATGCTTCGCATAGACCAGCAGATATGAGCGAAAAGCAGGATTGGCTGCTTATTATTCTTTAGTCTTTGGATACATTTACGCTTGAGCGTTTGAATAATCCACTGCCACTATTAGCTTGAAATTTAGATAGCTTTAATCGATAAACAAAGCCAAATTTATGACGACTTAGGTATAGCAGCCGTCGCCTCGCCCCAATAGTGATAACCAACGATGTTGACGCCCTGAGTAAATCCTTGCTGACCCGACACCTCAAACCTCGCTTGTGCTATCAGCTGTTCGATATCCCTATCCAGATGACAACCGCCCGCTATCGGCTTCCATGCTGGGGTGATGAGCTGTTGGATTTTACCCACCCAGCTGGGCTGCGGCGCTAAGCCGTGCTCGGCATAATATAGGGTGCCAGTCGGTTTTAGCACGCGTCTCATCTCAGTTAGCGCTTGGATAGGATTAGGGATGGAGCATAGGGTAAATGTCATGACGATACTATCAACGCTATTGTCCTCAAGAGGTAAAGTCTCGGCGGATAACGGCTGCAAGATAAAGTCGATGCCTGCACTAGCAAAGCGCTCTGCTGCCAATGGATGCAAGTGCGGGTCGACGCCTATGACTTGTTTGACGGTTTGTGGGTTATAAAATCTAGCATTGAGCCCACTGCCAACACCGACTTCTAGCACTATGCCACTGGCTTTTGGGACGACAAGCGCTCTTTGCTTGCTCACAACGTCTAATGCACAGGCCTTATCAATTAATAAAGGCAGGACTTTATTGTCGTAGATGCTTTTGAGACTTAACAGTTTAAAAGTTGGCTTTGATGGCGGCTTTGATTTCATGAAGGTCTCGGTCGGGTTGGTTGTGATATTGGCTGTTTGTTAATGATGTCGTTTGAAAGGTAGCTGTATTTATAAACCTGAAAGAAATTAGCGTCTTTGTATTTTAGTCGCTTCTCTTCCCCCGCCGACAACGCTCCGAACAATAAATTACCTGCTCCCAATCTTTCTCCCATTTCT
Organism: Psychrobacter sp. S1-30-MNA-CIBAN-0213; assembly: GCF_040309845.1. Taxonomy (NCBI): domain Bacteria; kingdom Pseudomonadati; phylum Pseudomonadota; class Gammaproteobacteria; order Moraxellales; family Moraxellaceae; genus Psychrobacter; species Psychrobacter sp. S1-30-MNA-CIBAN-0213. Next base: position 56,020 of record NZ_JBEOPE010000015.1, read on the forward strand.
TACGCCATGTAAACGGACGCTGGCAGACGGGGCAGATTTTTTGCGGTAAGTTTACTTTTTTATGTGCCATCGCTTTCCTTTTGTCTTATTCACAATTTTGCATGATATTTATGAATAAATTTATAAGACAGATTTTCAAATTGGTGCGCCCGGCGCACCCTACACGCCAATTGCACAAAGTTTGCTATCTAAATATAAGATGCTGGGCTAAAAGCACCAGACTACAACCACCTTGAATTTTACATTACTTCTGATGTTCTAAGCCCTCATACTTCTTCACTCGGCGACACTGGTCTGAACAATAGACCATGTTATCCCAATTTTTATCTAGCTTTTTGGTCCAGCTAAACTCGCGCTGGCAGACTGGACATTCTTTTTTGCGGACGTTTTTCTTTTTGTGCGCCATACTTTTCTCGCTAATTGTTTCATGTATTAGTTATTTAAAATTAACTTTATTCTTTAAAGCCTAACGACTCCATACGGGTGAGCGTACCACCCCGCCCGCTTTACTACTAATCGCATAGCTTGTATTACCAAATAGCGAATGTATGACTATACTACCACCACTTTGACCGTCGACTTGTGATTTACGTGTGGGATAAACGGTATACAGTCCAGATGGCGAAAAACGTGCTGGCTCATCAAGACCAGTCTCGGCAAGTTTGACAATTTGCCCAGTTGCTAATGTCATAACCGCCGCTTGGCGACCGTTTAGATACGCTAGACGCTGGCCGTCATTGCTGAGCTGAGGGCTGGCAGCATAATCTTTTGTGGTGATTTGGGTAGCGCTACGAGTCGCAAAGTTATAGCGATATATCCGTGGTCGTCCAGCATTTTTCTTGTCACTCGTATAAACAAAGCTTTGCCCATCGCTTGCGTAGCTTGGTTGTACCTCAGTGCTAGGAAGTCTGGTCAGCTGGCGAGTTTCGCCGCTATCCAAGCGCATCTCGTAGATATCTGCGTTACCACCGACCGTTGAGCTATAGAGCAACCTTTGTTTATCTGGTGAGAAGGACGGAGATAGATTACTGCCCTCAGTGTTCACCACCAGATTACGGGTTTGGCTACTGACGTCGTAGATATAAATTTTTGGATTTTGACGTGGGGTTTGCTTACTATAAGCCAATAGCTGCCCATCAGCTGACCATGCTGGTGCATATATATAACCGCTTAGCTCATCAATGAGCTGTCTATCACTACCATCAGGACTGATAGTATACAAACTAGAGATTTTTGCAGATCCTGCGCCTTGCTCTTCCACGTAGGCAATACGGCCCGCGCGATCTATTGGAGGCATCTTAGCCGTTAGTGGGTTGACAACCGTACTGCTAGTAGGCGTGCGAGCAACCTTATCCATTGGCAAGGTACTGCAAGCCGTCAAAAAAATACTAAGTGCGACACTAATAGTAATATTAAAAGTGATTTTCGTATGAGTAATAGTCGAATGAGCTATAGAAAGGCATTTTTTATGTAAGCGCTGGGAGATATTGGAGGTAAGCATAAAGAGGCACTCAGTTAGATTCTGGCTAGGAGCAGTTATTGATAGGTTAAGTGTCAAAAAAAGACACTATAAGGTAGCTGAATGTATGGCATATTTTTATATAAAAGATACTCATGCATGAATAATCAAAATAATAAGCTCGATAATCATGCCATAAAAAACGCCCCACTACATTATATAGTGAGGCGCTCTATAGTCATAAATTATTTGGCTTTACTTTTATAACGATAACAATAATTTATCACCATAATTTCAAGTTACTGTTAAGTGCTCAATGAGCGATTACTTAGATACCGCTTTAAAATAAGCAACTTGGTTAGCATTGCGAATAGTCAAGATAGGTAAATTGTTTACATTATTATTAATGCTGTATTTACCTTGCACCGTCGCCAGCGTTGCTGTATCGAAACTTGCTTGTGGCTCAGGGCATGCCATCATAGTAGATATAACATTACCCAATACTACGTTGCCATTTACAACACTGTAATCAGAACCCATGTTATTACAAGTGTTCATAAAGCTAACGCGATCGCTACCGTTGGCTTCAGAAAAACTTAGGGTTAGCGGCTTAGATGGGTTATAAAATAGCTGCGTTACTTTTTCGCCATTAGTACGTTTGGCATCGACAAGCTGCCAGTTATGAGCTTTTAAAGCTTCAGATGTAATTGGCTGAGTCACTGGTGCTATAACGCTAGGCGTTATGGTTTGACAGCCTGCAGCAAGTGTACCTACCGTAAGGGTTGCAGCCATTATTACTTTAGTTATATTTTTCATAGAAACTCCTATAATAGATAAATTTAAGATCTTCAGTAAAAAACACATTTTTCACTGAAGATCATAGTTTTTATAATGATTAATTTATTGTTTTATTCGATGTACTAAACAATAGCCCTATTATGCATGACTAGCAGATTATTATCATGAAAGATTGCGTACACACTTAAAACCATATTTGTTCAACTCTATAGGCGTTTTGCTAACGCTCCTTGCCAGTGAGTGCATTACCTGCTAACGGTCACCTATAATTTAATGATAATGAAGATAACTTAAACTAAAATTAATTTTGGCATAAAAAAACCCCACTTATTAGCGAGGTTGTTCGAACAGATTGCTATTATATAACATCTGTACCAGTGATATCTGGTTGACTGGTTGGCTCTGCTGTAAGAGACTGGCAGCCTACTAATACGCTTAACATTACAATTCCGGTCATTACTGCTTTAGTGAGGTTTTTCATTTGAGCTCCTAATAATTTTGTTTAAATTGAATACTGGCTGGAGTTTGTCACTGTATTAGAACTACGTTATTGGTTCGTATTTCCACTATTAACCGTAGCTTGTTTAAATTCCAATCACAACTATCTTTTACATTAGCATAGGTTATTTAATGTTAACCAAAAATACTTATTGAGATTATTACTGTTGCTGTTGCATAGCCGCATAACCCGCTAAACGTTTACGCTCAGTATCACTAAATAACTGCTGCTTTAGTTGCTCAATCTGGACACGAGCCTGCGTACTGTTAGTATTTTGGCTTAGGAGTTGTTGTTTCTGTGTTTGATATTGAGTAAAGCGCTGATCAAAGTTAGCATCCTCTTTATCTAATTGTGCAAGCCTGCCCGCTGCTGCCGCGCCTACCAATTCACGGCGCATATTGTAGAGAGCTTCAGGCGTCGCGCCTTGGACTTTCATTTGCTCAGTACGGCTCATCAGCGCGTTTAGGTTGGCCTGTTGCTCTATATTGACCTTGGTCATGTTGTCCGGCATTCGGCTAACATAATCCTGCTGAGCCGCTGCTTTTTGCTCATCCGACATAAGCTTGTTTTGATTAATATTTATCATCGCAATACTATAGTCATCATATTCATCTTCAGCGCCAAAGAACGCGGTAATGGTTTGCGTATCGAAATACTGCTGACGTAGCTTGGCAACGTCTTGCTTTTGCTGCGCTACCATATTTAGATCTAGCTCACCATTTTGTGTGGCTTGCAGTTGTAAGTTACCAAAACTCTTTTCTATTTCAGGAATCGCTTTGAGATAGGCTACATATTTATTGAATATAACAATGGCTTGGCTGGCGGCTGGCTCAGGAACAAAACTGTGAATATAGCTCTCAACACGGGCAAAGATAGTGGCTTCATCTTCTTCACCAAGCGCCGATAAGAAGTAATCAAACAAGCGCCGCAGACCTTCGGTGACGACCAGTTGTTTGTTTTCATCAATAATTATTTCACCGTCCACATCTGTACCCTGTAGTGAGCGCGGTAGATTTTCTAATCCAGTAATAAATCTATCGTTGTTGTTAGTAGACAATGCCGTCTCGTTATTGTTATTGTTATCAGACAGCTTTACCATAGTGCTACTAATGTCACTGTCTACCGTAGACAATGTTTGAGAAGGCGTCATATTGCTTTGATTAGGCTTAAACCATAAGATAATCACCGCAGTTACAATGATAACCACGGTAATGACAAGTATTGTTAAATAGGGACGACGATTATTCGACATAAAAGAGGCGTCTTGTTTTAAGAGTCATTTTATACGTTACAGGTTAGCGTTTTTGAGACGGTTGACCTGACTACGATACACGGTTGTTGGATTAACGCTTCCAAATGCCACTAAGCCCAATAGTTGATTGACTGAATCTAGATGGTTCATTACATAGTTATCTCGGATGACATAGCCGAGACGACTTGAACAAACAGATACTAAGCCATCATTTGCTTCGCCCTTGTATGGCGTACTAGTTGCCAATAATATAGGATCAGTGGCATCAAGTAAGTTGGTTATTTGCCCTACACCACTAAATGAATAGTACTTAATACCATTGACTTCAGTGTTGGCTGGCTGGCCACAATAACGGGTTGGCATTGCAGCAGGAAATTTGGCATTGAATTGTGCGGCACCATCAGTAGACAAGGCCACTAGCGATTTCCAACCATCTTGCTGTTGTAGCTCTGTGACACTGACACCAGAGCCGACATCTGTAGCGATGCCAATGAGTTTAAATAAACCCAGCGTAGCTTCAGTGGTAATACTACCTTCTGACAGTTGATCTAACACTGCATCTGCCGTTTTTGAGCCTTGTTCTGGACTTGAAACTGCAGTTGCTGATGCTATATATTCAGGTGCAACACCAGCGACGTAACGAACGTCGATACCGCCTTGACTGTGTCCAATCAAATTAACTTTAGGTTTACCAGAAATGGCTGAGATGAGTTTGACTTGCGCAAGTAACTGCTCACCGCGAACTTCACTATTATTAACCGCTGAGGTTTTGGTCGCGAATACGTCTGTACCTCCGTTCATTAAAGTTTGAGGAATACCGTAAAAGTAATCTAGGACACCAAAGAGTTTATTGAAACCACCAAGCCCATGTGCGAGTATCACTGGGTTTTGGGTATTGGTATAATTTGAGGTTAATAATCTAGCGCCTACCAGTTGGCATCCGCTAGGGGCAGAACAGCTATAGTAGGTAGATGCCTGAGCCGAAGTTGTTTGCATCGACATTAGCAGCAAACCAGTACCAACAGCACCTAGTGTCGGTAAAAATCTGCTTGGCTTCATAGCCTTAGAGAGGTAAGCGTTAAGCTTCATAACAACATCCTTGTTATCATTAATATGTATTAATCTTTGACCAGCTTATGTATTGCATATCTTGCAAAAGCTATCGAAGACACCTGCTAATCCCTTTAGCAGTGAAATTTACATTACTTTTATAATCTGTAACATTCAACCAATTTAATCTGTAAGCTTCACTATGCGCATGACTACTTAGTCATTGTTTAATCACTATTTAAAATTTTAGTTTTGCTAATGACTCCAGCATTAGCTCAATCATTCGTGGGTATATTCCTGTTATAGCACGCTGCTCATCAGTAAAATGCTACGACTGCTACCGCTTATGGCAAAACGCCAACTATGCATTTATGATATAATTCACCTACCTTAATTCTATAACTATAAGTACGACAATCATGACTAAAAAATCCCTTATTCAGTCCCCTGAAGCCATAGAAAAAATGCGTGTTGCTGGTAAGCTTGCCAGCGACGTACTCGTGATGCTTGATGAGCATGTTAGAGTCGGTATCAGTACCGAAGCGCTCAACCAAATTGCCCATGATTATATCGTTAATGAGCAACAAGCCATTCCAGCACCGCTTAACTATAATGGTTTCCCAAAATCAATCTGTACCTCAGTGAATCATGTGGTATGCCACGGTATCCCAACCGAAAATAAACTGCTTAAAGACGGCGACATTATCAATATCGATGTGACCGTGATTAAAGATGGCTATTATGGTGATACCTCAAAAATGTGGATCGTCGGTAATGGCTCTATCATGGCGCAGCGTATCTGTAAAGTGGCGCAGGACGCTCTTTATGCAGGCATGAGTGTCGTCAAAGATGGCGCGCGCTTGGGTGATGTTGGTGCCGCTATTCAAGAAGTGGTTGAGCCTGAACGCTTTAGTATCGTGCGCGAGTTCTGTGGTCACGGTATCAGTAATGAGTTTCACCATGAGCCACAAGTCATGCATTATGGCAAAAAGGGCACTGGTTTTGAGCTTAAGACTGGTATGACCTTTACCATCGAACCGATGATTAACCAAGGCACGTGGCAGACCAAAATCCTACCAGATGAATGGACAGCAATTACCAAAGACCGTAAGCTGTCTGCGCAATGGGAGCATACGATGGTCGTGACTGATAACGGCTGTGAGGTATTTACCACGCGCCCAGAAGAAGATTTAAGTTTCTTGACCCAGTAATATAAACAAAGATCGCTTAGGCGGTCTTTTTTTTGGACTATTATTATCGGCTTTAGGCTACTATTATCATTGTTAGTCGGTGGATATACGTTGAGCATTATGCTTGCTGATTTTTTACCTTTATACTTCTGATAAGCTTTTACTTTTGATGGTCTCTATTTTTAAATTCTTGATTGGATAACGCTCATGTTCACATTCGATGCCGCCTCTATTAACCTTACTCCGCTGCCGTCCTTCCCTACGCCAAATACTGTGTCGTCAGAACCGTCCGATGCAGAGAAATCTCTACTCGGTATACCTGAATGGCTGACGCAGATTAATGCTGATATTAGCCGTGCACTCGAGCGTGGGGCAAATATTCGCCAGTTAGTAGTCGCGCGTGCTTGGGCAATCGATGGCTTACTCATGGCTTTGTTTAAATGGTTTGAGCTAGATCAGACAGATTTGGCATTATTTGCTACGGGCGGCTATGGGCGCAGTGAGCTGTCGCTATACTCAGATATTGATATCTTGTTGCTAGCACCTGATGAGATAAAACCAGATGTCAGTAGTAAGATTGATAGCTTGGTGGCGATGCTGTGGGATATTGGACTGGAGCCTGCGCTGTCCGTACGCAGTGTCAATGACTGCTTGGAAGCCGCCACGGACCATACTATTGCCAGTGCATTGTTAGAAGCAAGATTGTTAATTGGTAATGAAGCGCTACAAAGTATTCCTGTAGACGTCGTCAACAAGCTATGGTCGCAGCGAGATTTTTATGAGGTAAAAATCAACGAGGCTAAAGTACGTTATATTCAGCACAATGCCACTGAGTACAATCTTGAGCCTAATATCAAAACGGCGCCGGGCGGATTACGTGATATTCATATCGTCGGCTGGGTGACCAAACGCTACTTTCGAGTCAGTAAGCTATATGACCTAGTGCAACAAGGTTTTGTGACTGAAAAAGAGTTCGACGAGCTTAGCTTTGCTGAAGGTTATTTATGGCAAATACGTCACTATTTACATGAGATGACAGGTCGTAACGAAAATAAATTACTGTTTGATTATCAGCGCGATATTGCCCAGCGAATGGGTTATGAGTCGCAGCCAGATGATCAGCCCAACGCAGCTGTCGAACGTTTTATGCGCGACTACTATCGCTGCGCAATGCAAATATCAACGCTGTCTGAGATGCTCATCAATCACTACTTTGAGACCATCATAGAGCCACATCTGCCGGATAATGAGCAGCCTACTAAGCGACCTTTAAATGCGCTTTTTAATCAGGTTGGCGAGCAGATTGCCATCTCCCATCATCGCGTATTTTCTCAGCATCCTGAAGCGATTTTAGAGATGTTTTTACTCATGGGACAATACGGAATAAAAAGTGTCCGAACCCGAACCCTACGCGCGTTAAAAATTGCCGCGCGCGGTATCGATCAGACTTACCGTGACAATCCTGAACATCAGGCATTGTTCTTAGAAAATATAAAAGAGCAAAACTATTTGTTCCATCGTTTGCGCGCGATGAATCGCTATGGGGTATTGGGTAATTATATTCCCGCCTTTGCCCAAGTGACCGGTCTTATGCAGTATGATTTATTTCATCGTTATACGGTCGATGCTCACACGCTATTTTTGATTCGAATTTTACACCGCTTTACCGACGCACGCTTTTATGAAGATTTTCCATTGGTCAGCTCTATCTTTCAACGAATTGAGCGCAAAGAGATTTTAGTACTAGCAGCGATGTTTCATGATATTGCTAAAGGTCGCGGTGGCAATCACAGTCAGCTTGGGGAGACCGAGTCGATTGAGTTTTGTTTGGCACATGGCATGAGTAAGGCCGATGCCCATCTAGTAGGCTGGCTGACGCGTTATCATTTATTAATGTCTATGACCGCGCAGAAAAAAGATATTTCAGACCCTGAAGTGGTGACTATCTTTGCTGACTTAGTTGGTAATGTCACTCATCTTAATCACTTATATGTGTTGACGGTAGCGGATATGAATGCTACCAATCCGCAGCTTTGGAACAGCTGGCGGGCGACTTTGATGAAACAACTATACTCACAAACGCGGCGCATCTTGCGCGCCGATATCGATGCACCAACCAACCGCCAAGACATGATTCGTGCGACGCGTAAGCAGGCGCTGACGATGCTTGATAATGTTGACAATCAACATATGAATCGTGATGAAGTGCTCAGATTATGGGACGACTTGGGCGATGAATATTTTTTGCGTGAGATTGCAGAAGATATCTTATGGCATACCGAAGCTATCTTAAACCATCCTCCTATCGGCTATGCTTCTAACGCTGATAGCGCACCTCTAGTCGTATTACGTGAGCATCGGGAGCTGGCACTTGATGCGGTGCAAGTTTTCGTTTATACCCAAGATCAGGCCAATTTATTTGCAGTGACGATGGCCGTATTTGATCAGATGAATTTAGATGTATTAGATGCACGAATTATCACTGCTACTCGTGACTTTGCTTTGGACTCTTATGTATTACTTGACCGTAGCGGTACGTTATTAAGAGACGAAGACAGCCAGCAAGAGTTAAAACAACGCTTAATTGATGCTTTTAAAAACCCGATGACACCTAAGCTGGCGCAAAAACGTATTCCGCGCCAGCTTAGACACTTTGATGTGCCAACTATTATTGATTTTGAGTTTAATGAAGCTTCAGGTCAGCACATTCTGAGTCTACAGACACTGGATCAGCCAGGGTTGCTAGCACGAGTAGGGCAAGTATTTTTGCAGCAAGGTATCGAAGTCCATGCTGCACGTATTACTACTTTGGGTGAGCGCGCAGAAGATATGTTTTATATCAGTGATCAAGACGATGCGCCATTATCTGAGGACAAGCTTGAAACCTTGCAAACGGCCCTGACTACTAGTATTAGCGTTCAGCCAGATAGCAATCATGCTTAACTTAGCTGGGCTGTCCTAAAAGTTAAATTAACAAGCCCTGATAAGTCTTTTTGGATGACACCTCTTATCTTCAGAGGTGTTTATCTTAAGAGCTGCTTATTTTAAGAGATATTGACTAAGCTTTTATATACCATCTTGTCAGCGTATGGTGACAGCGCTTCATCGGCAAGCTCTGGTGGCAACACTTCTGCTTCTATTTGATATTGGCTTAAAATTAATCGTCCGGCCTCGACCTCTTTTTGTAGTAATCGTTGTAGGCTGGCTAGCTTTAAATGTGACTTATAGCGCTCATGAATGGTTTGTAAAGAGATGGGTGCACTGGCATGGATAGCAGGCAGAATAATATCTGATGCTAGTATATACATCTCATTCAATGCTTGCTCGCGTACAAAATCTGCACTATCAATATTGTTCTGCAGACGATTAGCCAGACGTCCTTTAGACCCCAGCGTCACTGCAAATAATAGCGTTTGTGCGCCAAATATAGTCATATACTGCCATAAATAAAGCTGCACATCGAATAGCTTACTGGACAGCATCAGGACGATAGCGACCAATACATAGCTGACCAATTGCCACATGAGCCACATAATTAAACTGTTCTCCCCGAACCAAAACATCCACCGCTCTTCAAGAGCGATAAGGCGCTGACGCGCTTGCCACCATTGCTGTTCACACTGTTTCAGTTGTTTGCAAAAACCAGCATGCTGTGCATTATTATCACTAGCCTTATTAACATTGTTAGTACTGGCATTGAGAACTTCAATATTGAGGTGGTCAACTTTAGAAGCTTTAAGCATATCAATCATCCTAACAACAACTTACCAAACTGGGTGGCAGTCATTGCTTATGTCATTATTATTTACAAGCTATGAGTGATAAAACAAACAGCTAAGTCATTAAACTACTATCAAATAAATTGTTAATTAATAGTAGTAAACATGAGTGAGATGGAAAAGACAAAAAATAAGAGAAGTGCTACACTGCTAAAATGTAATTTTTCTTTATACATTTATTATCAACTGCCTATTATAGTTACCAAACTTATGAATAACAACTTAACGCATTTGCATCCATACCCGTTTGCCAAAATGGCGACTCTGTTAGCTGACAGCATACCAGCTAACGATTATTCTGAGATTAAGCTTGGAATTGGTGAGCCAAAACACGAACCGCCAACTTTTGTGCTGGACGTATTACGAGAAAACTTAGACAAACTATGTCGTTATCCGACCACTGACGGTAGTTTTGAACTGCGTCAAACCATTGCGCATTGGCTTGAGAAGCGATTTTTTCTGCATCATCTTGATGCCAATACCGAAGTACTACCCGTCATGGGCACGCGCGAAGCTATTTTTAGTTTTGTACAAGCGGTGGTTAATCATGACGAAAGTACAGACAAGGTGGATCAAACAAATATAGATAACAAGCCTTGTAACCCTATAGTCGTGATGCCTAATCCCTTTTATCAAATTTATGAAGGGGCGGCGATACTGGCACAAGCAACACCATACTTCGTGCCTTGCACCGTAGATGATGACTTTAAAGGCAATTATCGCGCTGTACCGAAAGATGTCTGGGAGCAAACACAGCTGTTATTTATCTGTAGCCCAAATAATCCGACCGGCTCAGTGATGACCATGGATGATTGGGAGTTTCTCATTCGCCTATCAGATCAATACAACTTTATTATCGCCAGCGACGAATGTTATAGCGAACTATACTTTGATAAAGCACCTATTGGCTTACTGCAAGCATGCACCGAACTTGGTCGTAATAACTTCAAGAACTGTGTTGTATTTCATTCGCTATCCAAACGCTCGAATCTACCCGGTCTGCGCTCAGGGTTTATCGCAGGCGACGAGTCCATCCTAAAGTCTTATGTGCAATATCGCACCTACCAAGGTTGTGCGATGCCTATACCTCATCAGTTGGCATCGATTGCCGCTTGGCAAGATGAGAAGCATGTCGCACATAATAGAGCGCTATACCAAGAAAAATTTGCGTTATGGATGGCAGAATTAGGCGAGCTATTAGATTTACGCATGCCTGATGCAGGATTTTATTTTTGGGTAAAAGTTCCTGTGGAGTTCGATGGTGATGATGAAGTTTTTGTCAAAGCCTTGTATGAACAAGCCAATATCCATGCGCTTGCTGGGCGTTATTTATCACGTGAAGTTAATGGTAAAAATCCCGGTCAAGGTTATGTCCGTATCGCTCTCGTTGCTAGTGTTGAAGAGAGTCGCGAGGCGATTGACCGTATTCGCAAGTTATTATCAGCACAAGCCAAACTGGTGAGTTAAGGGTTGATGTACTAAACCTTAAAAGATGAGAGGCTGGAAATTTTAAATTAAATATATCCTTATTAACAATAATGTTATGAATGGTAAGATAGTGCTATAGTAAGACGATAACGTTTTATGATAGTAACTTTTCTGCTTTTGATGCTGTCGATACTGCTTCTGTTCTATTATGAAGCTTATTGATAGTAAGCTGCTCTTATTGATTATGCCATCAAGGATGATGCCATGCCCCATCTTGATTTTACTCAGCCACCATTTGATGTACTGCGTCTAACTGAACGTCAAAGCCTCAAAAAAAACACCCAAGTCCGCTATCTTGGTGCAAACGAATCCTTATCCAGTGATGACCTACATAACTTTTTTGTGGTATTAAAAGGACAAGTTGATCAAACGCTAGCTGGCGAATTTGTCGCTTCTTATTTTGGTAGTAATCACTCCGACCAACTGAACAGCAACGACTGGTTCGATAGTCGCCGCACGCCTGAATCGCAAGGTCGTATTACCAAATCACAAAATGATGGCAATACTGAGCTCTATCAATACACGGCTCACGAAGATACTTTGTTGCTGCAAATTGATGGTGCTGCTATCGATAAAATAAGCGCGCAAAATCATCTAGTCCGCCAACTGCTATCAGACAAATTACCTGAGCGCTTAAAAGCACTACAACAAAGACGTAGTACGCAAGGTCAAGCATTAGGATTGCATGCGGATAGTTATACTGCGCAGCAAGAAGTGCAGCAAATCATGCTACAACCAGTCACTGATGTAATTTTATTGCCCGTACATATTATTGATGCCGATAGTAGCCTACACCAAGCCGCACGTATCATGACCGAAGCTGGACTGAAGCATGTGCTGGTACGTCCAACCAGTCATTTGTTAGAGCAAGTAAGAGGTACGCTTAGCGATATTGAAAAAAACTCTAAGCCTGAACCTGAACCTGAACCTGAACCTAGCATTACCCGCCGTTCAGATCGTGAGCTAGGCATCTTGACTGATACTGACATCTGCCGGGCGGTCAGCGAACAGCAAGACCCTGCTACCACTACCTGCCAGCATTTTGCAAGTTTCAACCTACGGACTATTGATACTGATAATGAGATTGGCGATGCTCTAATGACCATGACTCGCTACCGTATCCACCGCTTACCTGTCATTGATAATAAAGGTCAGGTCGTCGGTGTACTGGGGCAAAGCGATGTCTTGGCTTATCTTGGTCATCACTCACAGCTCATTAGTATTCAAATTGAGCAAGCAAAAGACATAAACAGCCTAGATACAGCGGTCGAGCTCATTGGCCGTTACATTCGTGCGCAGCATCAAAACGGTGTCAAGATTGGTATCGTCAGCCGCATGGTGCAAACGCTAAATGCGCAAGTCTTTACTAAGCTTTGGAAACTTATCGTTCCTGATGAGGTCGTAGCAAATACCTGCGTCATCGTAATGGGCTCAGAAGGTCGCGGTGAGCAAATCATGCGTACTGACCAAGATAATGCATTAATCATTCGGGATGGCTTTACTCATCCTAAGTTGGCGCAGTTTGCTGATATCTTTAACAATCATTTAGCAGATCTTGGTTATCCATTATGTGATGGCAACATCATGATGAATAACCCAATGTGGCGGCAACCGCTGAAACCGTTTAAAGCACAAATTAGCTTATGGTTTAAAAATACTGATCAGATGCACAGTATTTACTTATCCGCCATACTTGATGGTGAGTACGTCTGCGGCGATGAATCTCTGCTAAAGGATATACGTGAACATTTAAAAACAGCTCATCGGCAATCAGATCGGATGTTCGTACGGCAGTTTGTACGGGCGGCGCTCCAGTTCGGTGATGTCAATCAATGGTGGCAAAAGTTTGTGCCGTTATTAAGTGGTAAACCTAGCTCGCATGATATTGACCTTAAAAAAGCCGGTATCTTTCCATTGGTACACGGTATCCGTACTTTGGCATTAGAAAATGATATTTTAGAAGTACCTAGCACTAAAGGTCGCCTTAAAGGTTTGGTACAAGCTGGCGCTTTAAACCAAGAGCGGGCTGACACCTTATCGGAAGCCTTAGAGTTTTTTATGGCGCAGCGTTTGTCAGTCGCACTCTCTACAGATGATAAGTATGCACGGCACATCGACCCGACTACCTTATCAGCGCTTGAGCGTGACTTATTAAAAGAGTGTCTTGCAGTGGTCAAAAGCTTCAAAACGCAGCTCCGGCAGCACTATCAACTAGAGGCATCATAGAGGGATAGTAGACTGATATGAATTGGCTAAAGCAGTTGTCGTGTACATGGCAAAAGTCGCAATTGCAGCGTCCAGAGCTGGCATCGATGTTTAGCAAACCTTTGGCTGAGCAATGGGTGGCGATTGACTGTGAGATGACAGGGCTCAATCCGACAAGGCATCACTTATTATCTGTAGCAGCCATTCATATCAACGGAAATACTATCGATACAGGTAATGGTATGCATCTGGTCTGTAGGCCGCCTGTGATGCCTGACCGCGATACCATTGTAATTCATGGTCTGCGTACCGCTGATGTTGAAAATGGTATGAGCTACGATGAGATGCTGGCGTTATTGCTACCGTTTATTGATAATCGTCCGATAGTGGGATTCTGTCCAAAGATAGATACTGGGTTTCTAAATCCTTTGGTGAAGCACTATATGGGCACTACTTTACCCAACGAAGTCATTGATGTGCGACATTTATATAGTCGGCGCATGAGCGGTCAAACCCAAGGCCTTTCCGGTCAATCACAGCATCTGACCAGTATCTTGGCGCATTATGATATTCCTGAGCTCGGCATTCATGATGCCTATAACGATGCCATCATGACGGCAATGGCATTTTTGCATGTACGCTAAAGCTCGTCGCCAATTCATGTTAACATATGCGGTTTTTGCCACCTGATGGTAGACTGCTCATGCAACCCACTTCCAAATTTTATATGTCTCCTACTACCAAACCGAAGCTTCCTTGCACTTATTTGCGACCGTCGAATCAGTCTAGCAAACGCTTATCAATGCTCGCACTATTGGCAACGGCTATTGTATCGCCACTTTACGCACAGGCAGCCCTACCGGAAGCTATCCAAGCAGCACTATCGCGAGCAGACTTAACAGCGGCTGATATCAGTATTGTCATTACCCCAGTGGGTGATAAAAACGCCAGTCGACTGCCCTCTCCGATTAAAGTTATTGACAGCAGTGTTAATGACGACAGTGAACCAAAGCTTGTCAATCAGACTAAGCTTGCGAGCACCCCTTCTGAAACTAATAGCATTAGTCAAAAAACGACACAGAAGAAGAATAACAATGTCAAAAACGATGCTAGCCAGCAGATTACATTGACTACTATTGAGAAGCGCACGATTAAAAAGCATGAGCAAAAATTACACGCTTATACTGACGACCCTTATACTTATCAAAGCTTAGAAAGCATTCCAACAGTACTCTCAGATAATGCAAGCTCAAAGTCTATTAACAATGCTAATAGTAATGAAGATGCCAACGCCAACGACATAGATAATGCTAATGTTGCTACGCCAACTATCAAAATTTCTTTCTCACCCTTATTGAGTCATCAACCAGATATCGCACGTACGCCAGCCAGCACCATGAAACTTGTGCCCAGCTTTATTGCTTTAGATACGCTAGGCGCTAACTTTGTCTGGCATACACGCGTCTATCATACGGGTATTATTATCGGCGATCGTCTACTTGGTGACTTGGTTATTCAAGGGAGTGGCGATCCCAAGATGACCCATGAGCGTTTGCAACAGCTGCTTTACAAAGTGCAAGCTTCAGGTATTCGTCATATTAATGGTGATATTATCATCGATAGCGGGGTTTTTGAAAATGTTGGCAAAGATCCTGCGGCGTTTGATAACGCACCACTGCGACCTTATAACGCCAGCCCTGATGGGTTTTTGGTGAACTTTAGCACTATCGGTATCCAAAGCTATCCATTAGCTAATGGACAGGCGCAGCTGACTTATAAACCGCAATTAGCAAATTATCAGATGCCTAACACGATCAACACACGCTCAGCTTCCTGTGGTCAAGCTAGTTATAGCTTAGCCCCGCAGTGGCAGCCACAACAGCTAGCTTTGAATGCCAATCTACCAGATAGCTGCGGGGAGCATGCCTTTTATGTCGCGTATCCTAATGCCAAAGATTTTGCTGCGCGTGTCATCGCCGCCAAATGGCAAGAGCTGGGCAATACGCTGAGCGGAAAGGTCATCACTCAAGAAACTCCTTACGAGGCGTTGAAAAACACAAAACCAACACGTGGTCTGGCAGCGCTCCCTATGTCACCGCTACCTCTTGTCAGCTATCCATCCTTAAACTTAACTCAGCAAATTTATGATATTAATCACTTCTCTAATAATGTCATGACCGAGCAAGTGGCGCTATCGATTGGGGCTTACGACAAAGCCAAAACCACTGAAGCACACATCGCTACTGTTGAGACGTTTAGCACAAACAGTGATAAAGCGAACCATGATGAAACAGCTAATAATAAAATAATAAACAGTAAAACAAGCAGCTTATACCAATTTGGTAAGCCTACTACTACGGGCTATCCTGCTGCCTTACAAACCATGAACCAGTGGTGGCAAGCCAATCTAAGCACTCCGCCGCCGTACTTAACCAATGGTTCAGGACTTTGCCGCGACTGTACAATAACTGCCGCCAACTTAAGCGAGCTGTTAACATACGCTTATAATCATCCAAGCTTTGACGCGTACGTCAGCTCTTTAGGCATCGCGGGTGTCAGTGGTACTATTGCCGCTCATAGCGAGCGCCTACCTGAGTCGGCAGCCATTGGCCGTGCATGGATAAAAACGGGCACCTTAAATAACGTGACTTCGATGGCAGGTTATGTCAAAGGGACGTCCGGACAGGACTATGTCGTCGTTGGTCTTATTAATACCGAGCAGGCACTAAACGCTTATACGGCTAGAACGGTGTTAGACACCATGCTCGACTGGACCGCCCAGCACTAGTCTTTTTTAAAGAAGCAGCTTCAAAGAATTAGGCGCAGTATTTATTGTGGCTTTTGTTACGATTTTATCGAATACTTATTACATTTATATCAACTGCACGTTTTTACCTTTATAAAGGTCAGCTTATGGCACGCAAGACAACCAAACTTAGCAAGTCTAATACTCAGTCAGGACGTAATGGATTATCGCAAAACTCTAAATCAACTCAACCCAAAATGGCTCAATATATCGGTTTTTTTGCAATTGGCTATATTATTACCAGTACGATATTTATGATGATTCAAACCCAAGTTGCCCTCAACTCGCAACTGGTCACGGTACTGTCCATCATGGTTGGCGCTTATATTGCTGTGAATAAATTTATCAAGCACCAACAGCGGGCACTGGATAGAGATGAGATCAATCGCTTAATGTTCGGCGGGGTTGGTGTTGTTTGGCTGCTTACTGCCATTTACTTCTTAGGGATATGGTTCTTGCTGTTTGATGCGGTAAGCCGTGAGGTGTTACTTGAGATGACTATGCAGCAACCTCTCCCTCTACTCTCTGCATTAGTAATGATATTGGTACTCACTTTTATCAGCGCGCGGATAAGTATTTTGCTGCTGAATCGTCTCCTTGATCCAAAACGCAAAACCTCTTAAGGTCTGGCAGCTACCTACAACGTACTACAAAGTTTTTGCACTATTACAGCGTAAATTCCGTTACGCTGGTTTTAGTTAGTTTAAATTGTTCATATTTGAGCCGCTAACTTTAAAATTTGAATCGCTTTGTATTATTGATAGGAGTAAATACGATGGAAATGCTCTTTTTTGACAACATAGACAAGCTTGGGCGTATTGTCCTAACTACAGTTATGGTATACGTGTTAATTGTGCTAATTACAAAGGTCTCTGGTAAGCGCTCTACATCACAGCTGAATAACTTCGATTGGATCGTCACCGTGATGATCGGCTCGTTAGGTGCGAGTACTATTTTGCTCAAAGACGTTCCCCTTATTGAAGGGTTTAGCTCTATCTTAGTGCTCTATTTATTACAGTTTTTAGTGACTAAATACGCCTCGATTTCACCGCAATTTAGCAGCGTCATTTTATCTGAGCCACGCATTGTTTTTTATCAAGGACAGTATTTACCGGATGCTATGCGTGCAGAACGCTTGACTCGTCAGGAGCTTGAATGTGCGATGCGTTCTGAAGGTATCAGCAGCTTAAATGAGATTGAAGCGATTGTCTTTGAATCTGATGCTAAGTTGACCGTTATTACTAAAGATAGTAATGATCAGAATACAGATACTATTTCTGAAACGCTATCGCCATTAACCGATTAAACAGATTCTGTTTACTTGTTATAAGATAAACCAAATACAAAAAGCTAAGGAATAAACGGCAATGAAAGCACGACTCTTAACCGTTGGTAATAAGATGCCTAGTTGGGTGCAAAGCGGCTTTAATGAATACTATAAACGTATTCAGCCCATGCTCAGCACTGAAATCGTTGAGCTTGCCGCAGCCAAACGTGCCAAAAATCCTTCTGATGCCAATTTGGCGCAGTATCGCGAGCAAGAAGGTCAGACCATCTTGGCAGCTCACGCAACTGCTGCACGTGAGCAACTGTGGGTACTGGATGTCAAAGGTAAAATGCTATCGACAGAAGATCTGGCAGAAAAGCTCGCGGATGCTATGCAGCAAGGCGATGATATTGCGTTGGTCATTGGCGGTGCAGATGGCGTCTCACAAGAAGTATTGGCACAGGCAGATGTAAAATGGTCATTGTCAGCATTGACGTTGCCGCATCCTTTAGTACGAGTGGTATTAATGGAGCAGTTGTATCGGGCGATGAGTATCAATCATAACCATCCTTATCACCGTGGCAACTAAAGACACTTATATAAATGTCGTAAAACTAATCTATCAGAAAACTAAGCGCAATAAAATATGACTGGCTCAATAGATTGAAAAACCTTTGCGCGCCCTAATAAACGGTACATGAGCTATCCGAAATCTGCTAAATATACCCCGTCTAATAATTACTATGATGATGCTAAAGCTATCAAGCCAATAAGTGCTGCCGTAGCTTGGGCAGACGCGCCTGCAGGATTAAACAATGCAGCAAGGCTGCCAGCGTTATTTATATCCCACGGTGCACCGACGCTTGCTATTGAGCAGTCGGCAACTACTAATGCCCTTGCGCGGATAGGACATAACCTACCTAAGCCTCGTGCTATTGTCATCATGTCTGCGCATTGGTTATCCGAAAAACTTGAAATTAGCAGCAACCCCAAACCTAAGACTTGGCATGACTTTTCAGGATTTGATCCCGAATTGCATGAGTTGCAGTATCCGGCCTTAGGCCATGCTGAGCTTGCTGAATCACTAGCGCAGCAGCTGACTGCACGCGGTATTACTTGCAGGGTTAATCCGATGCGGGTCTGCGATCATGGTGTATGGTCGCCGCTCAAACATCTGTATCCAGAAGCAGATGTCCCTATCGTACAGATATCGCTACCCCGGCATTATGATAGCGTGTCTCTCTATCAGCTGGGTGCGCAGCTTGCCCATCTGCGCGAGCAACAAATACTTGTCATTGGCTCAGGTAACATTACTCATAATTTGCAGGCACTACGCTGGCAAGCTGATAGTATTGACCCTGCCGCCAAAGACTTTAAATTGTGGTTATTACAACAACTTAAAACAGATATTCCGTCTGCGTTAGATTGGCAACAGTATCCTAACTATAAAAACATCCATCCAAGTGACGAGCATTTATTACCGTTATTCTTTGCTTTAGGGGCGGGTCAACGTGTGTCTGTCGTCCATGAAAGCATGGCGCACCATAGTCTTGGGATGGATATCTATCGCTTTGACTAAAGTGCGTTTGTTATAACTGATTTTAAATATCAGTTGTTTAAATGTCAGTTATTAACGTTATTTAGCAAATGCGGGCTTTGTAAATAAACCCGCACGCTCTATCTCTCCTGCTAAGCTTAATAGCGTCGTCTCGTCATTCATCCTTCCGATCAATTGCATTCCAATTGGCAAGCCTTTTTTACTCATGCCGAGTGGTAAAGACATGGCAGGTAAACCAGTAATATTGCCTAACAAAGTAAACGCCATTTTACTCAACACGGGGTGGCTGAGCTTCTCAATCATACCTGAGCTAAAAGTATACTTACCCATATTCACGCCTTTACTTAATAGACCAGAGGTGTTCATTAGCATCTCTTCTACTCGGCTTGGTGGCAATACTCCATGCTTCACCGCCGCTGTCGGTACGGTTGGACATAGAATCATATCGTATTGCTCAAGTAGCTTACCAGTATGATATTGGCTGTTATGCCAGCCATGTTTGGCATGTACTAAATCCACTGCAGATAATGAGCGCCCAAGCATCGCCATATTATACGTTTGTGGCTCAAGATTTTGCACATACTGTTTGCCATGGCAGCGCTCAACATTATCAATAGTAAAGGCTGTATGGGCGCAAACCACCACTATGAAATCATGCCAGAATTTTTCGATATCGATGTCTGGCTCAGCTGGCACAACGCGATGCCCCATGGCCTCCAATTGCTTAGCGGTTCGTTCAAGGACCGCTAATACCTCTTTATCCACTACTGTATTGGCAATTAACGGCTGCTGATGTAAAGCAATTGTTAGCGGACGAGGTGCACGCATCGCTGCTTGTAAAAATGTCCCCTCAGGTGGTGCGATGACGTAAGGTGCACCAACCTCAGCGCCACTAGTCGCATCCAGCATCGCTGCACTATCGCGCACCGTGCGCGTGATTACGTGATCGGCGATTGCGCCATCCCAGCCTTCACCAAATGCTGGGCCGATTGGATTGCGGCCACGGCTAGGTTTAAGGCCAAATGCACCGCACCATGCTGCAGGAAAGCGTATCGAGCCACCACCATCTCCTGCACCTGCCATCGGCACAATGCCACTCGCAACTGCCGCTGCACTACCGCCAGATGAGCCACCAGAGCTATAGCCCTTTTTGAATGGGTTGTGGGTGGCGCCATGCGCTTTGGGCTCAGTAGTGATGATTAAACCAAACTCGGGGGTATTGGTCTTGCCAAAAGTGTTAACGCCACTGGCTTTCATGCGTTTGACAATTTCACTGTCGTAATCGGTCACGATATTGACACTACGACTGCCCATCGTTAATGGCTCATCGGCAAAATAAAAAGACAAATCTTTGAGAAGATAAGGGACGCCAGTAAATGCGCCTTTCGGTAATCCTGTTTGCGCGGCATTATAAGCACGCTCATCGAAACGGTGAATAATGGCATTAAGCTTTGGATTAAATCGATTGGCTTGATTTACCGCAGCATCTAATAATTCTTTGGCGCTGACTTGTCCTGAATTCACTAATCCTGCTAATCCTAGCGCATCGTACTGAGTATATTCTTTAAACATATTTTGCATCCTTGCTTAAAAAGTAATTTTACTTGTGAGCTGTCAAACACGTCCTAAGTATATCGGTTTAAATAATAAACAAGTAGATACCTTATCAGTACTACTATGTTCATTACTCTGTTTATTGAAACAAAAAAACGAGCCACTATTGCGACTCGCTTTTTCTTGATGCAATCAAACCCCAGCTCTACATCAATAACTCACGCTTACCACTTTTACCCATGGAACTAACCAGCCCAGCTTCCTCCATGGAGTCGACGATGCGCGCAGCGCGGTTGTAACCGATGCTAAATTTGCGCTGAATACTAGAAGCAGATACTTTACGAGTTTCCATAATAAAGGCGACCGCATCGTTGTAAAGATCGTCGTCTTCGCCAGAGGCACTAGCCCCGCTACTACCACCACCAGGACTCGATAGCTCAAAATTACCTGCCATATTATCGATATAATCCGGTGCGCCACGCTCGCGCCATGCATCACACACACGGTTGACTTCTTCGTCACTGACATAAGCACCATGGACACGATCGGGTTCAATCTGTCCTGGCCCTAAGAACAACATATCACCGTTGCCGAGCATGTCTTCTGCACCGCCACTATCCAAAATCGTCCGCGAATCTACTTTTGAGTTAACACGTAATGCCGCCCGTACTGGAATATTGGCCTTAATCAAACCAGTAATGACATCTACCGATGGACGCTGAGTGGCAAGCATCAAGTGAATACCTGCCGCCCGCGATTTTTGTGCTAAGCGGGTGATAAGCTCTTCTGCTTGCTTACCGACCTGCATAATCATATCGGCAAACTCATCAGCGACAATGACAATCATCGGCAAGGTTTTGAGCTTCGGTGCTTGGTCAATGCTCACATTATCGTTAGGTCGCCATAAAGGATCAAGCATCGGATTACCCGATTTTTCAGCAGCGATAACCTTTTTATTAAACTCGTTAAGCTTACGTACTTTAAGTAGGCTCATTAATTGATAGCGACGTTCCATCTCTGCCACACACCATGATAAGGCACTGGCTGCTTCAGTCATATCAGTGACGACAGGTGTAAGCAAATGCGGAATGTCATTATAGTTGGCAAGCTCTAGCTGCTTTGGATCAATGAGGATAAGACGCAGCTCGTTCGGTGTATATTTGAGTAGCATGGACAGTAGCATTGAGTTTACCAATACCGATTTACCAGAGCCTGTCGTACCAGCAACCAACATATGCGGCGCGCGAGCAAGATCAGTGATAATAGGATTGCCACCGATATCTTTACCCATTGCCATGCTGATTTGGGCTTTGGGATCTTTGAATTTTTCGGTGTTAAGTAACTCAATTAGGCGCACCATCTCGCGCTGTTTATTGGGCACTTCGATGCCAATATAAGGTTTGCCCGGAATAACCTCGACTACGCGTAATGATGCCATCGATAACGAACGTGCCAAATCACGTGAAATGCCTGTGACCTTACTGGCTTTTATCCCAGCCGCAAGATCCACTTCAAAGCGGGTGACGACGGGGCCTGGAATAGCATTAACCACAGATGCCTTAACATTGAACTCTTGAAGTTTAATCTCTAATAGCTCTGACAATTGCTCAAGCTCGACGATGGTATAGCTTGGCTTACGATCAGGGTCTGGCTTATCTAAAATAGATACTTCTGGAATAGGCGTCAAACTACCGCGATATTCAGCCGTTTGCATCGCACGTGAACGTTTAGCAAAGGCTGCATCATCACTAATATCTGGCATAACTAGCGTATTAGAATCATCAGAACGACTATCGTCTTCTGGCATCATATCGGTGATATGGTTACTACTATCACCATCCGGTACCGAAAAGCTCACTGTTGGCTTAGGTGCTGCTATCAGCTCAGCATTTGTAACTGGGTCGGCTATTTGTACCGTTGGCGCAGCTTTTGGATTAGCAGGCGGCGTATTGGTTGGTGTCATATCTGCTGGTACAACTGGCTCTTGCACTTGCAGACTTTCTTTAACTTCAGCTTTAGCTGTTACGGTTTCTCTCTGTTCTATCACAGGCTCTACAACTACAGGCTGGTCTTCGATTACTGGAGAGCTTTGTTCACTTACTACCTCAGCGTCGTTTGTCGGATTTTGATAGTCATTGGTCACGTTGTCAGAAGAGATAGTGTTATCAAACGAAGATGCTGTATTCGCAGGCTCATTTTCAGCTAACCAATTATTCGCTAACTCATCTAAGCTCGGCGTCTGTTCGTTAGCAACATTACTATCTATTTCTTCAAATTTGTTTTCATAGAATCTTGTTTCATCAAATTCTACTGCTTGCTCAAAATTTGCATGCGTTTCTACAGGCGCGGATATGACTGGATCAGCAGTAGGCGTCGGCATGTATTGATCTTTTTCAGCTTCCGTCGCCAGTAAATCATTGACCGTACCAGCGTCATTCCATGCAAAGCTAGGCTCAACTTTACGGGTAGGCATAGTAGTAGCTGCTACTGCTTGCACATTATTATTAGATTTTTCAGTATAGTTGTTCGATACAGGAGCTGACGCCTGCGAGCTGTCATACATACTAGCCTGACTTGCAATAGATTCCGCAGAAGCATCGGCCGCGACAGTCGCCTTAACGCTAGCACCAAGTCCTGACTTGGCTAAGAAATCCGTTAGTGCATGACTAAAGCGGCTACTATTATCTGGCGCATGGCTTACGCCGGCGGTTTGTAGCTCAAGTGGTAGTTGCTCATAGTCATTTGCACTTTGTTTGGCTTTACGTTCAGCGCTTTTAGTATTGCTAGCATTGGCAGCTGAGTTCTGAGCTGCATTGCTTTTTTCATCATTGGATGCTTGATTATCAGAGCCTTGTTGACTGTAGTTATACTGATCACTATTGTCTTTTACACCTGAGCCAAGCCATGACAAATCGGTAAGTCTACGATACAGTGCATGCCAATGAATATTAAAAGCAAAAGTCGCCGTAATGACGACAAATACCGCCAAAAACAACACACTCCCCCACTGCGATAACAGCTGCGTTAAGCGCGCTTGTAATTCCAGCCCAATAATACCGCCAGCGACACCTTCAAGGCCTGATGCTATGGGATCTGCAACATGCTGCACTAACGCAACGAGCTGAGCGAATAAAGCGCTACTACTCAATATCAAAAAGACATAAGCAACCAGTCGCAGCAACCAAAACGTCGGCTTATTTTCCCACCAAATCAAGATAGATTCGTAGACTAAAAAAGCCAGTAGCCACCATGCACCAAAGCCAAAGAAGCTATAGAATAGGTCAGACAACCATGCGCCCGTTGAGCCGCCCATATTATTAATCGTTGTCATATCACTGCTGATATGCGACCAGCTGGGATCATTGCCAGTATAAGTCAGCAAAATAACGAACAGATAAACTGCCAAAATTATCCCAAGGAAGGTAAATATCCCTTTTTTTAAATACTCAATAAGCGGTGCTGATATCACGTAGAATCTGCCTTGTTATCCATACTAAATAGTCGTCAACTCATGATTAAGCCTAACCATGCTGACATAAAGTGCTGACATAAATTTACGTAGCTAAATTTTTATAACCAAAAAGTGTCTGTCGTAAAATAGCTATTATAAGGTATCTCATAGTCATTCATGACGTAAAAGTAGCCATTTATAAGATAAAAACTAACCACTTATAACGTAAAATATGCTTTCAATGCTTTACATTTGCCAAATGCAGGCCTATCGATACAAGATATCATTTAGGATCTAACGCATTTAGCATAACTTCTTATAATAACAAATACATAGGTCAAGTGGCGACCCTGTTATTAAGAAACAGGCCAAGAAAACACATTCATAACGGATTTATGAGTAAGCAGATACATCGATAAAAGAGTAAAAGCGAATCATTTAAAAATAGTGCCACAATCACTCGGAATTAGCAGCTATCAAGTCTGATTTAATTCTAATAATATCCATATTTGTTTTAGCAAACTTGCACTTTATAGCAACGACCCTTATGTTAGTATCACATATAATTAACAGCACTCAATAATTTTTAATAGTTAATCATTATTATTTAGCAAGGAAAAAACATGTCAACTGAAAACACTACTGCTATTCAAGAAGCTCGTCACGAAAAACTTATTATTCTAGGCTCAGGTCCAGCAGGTTATTCTGCCGCTGTTTATGCAGCGCGTGCCAACCTAAAGCCTGTTATGGTTACTGGTATGGAAGTGGGTGGACAATTAACCACCACTACTGAAGTCGACAACTGGCCAGGCGATGCTCATGATCTAACGGGTCCTGCCCTTATGGATCGTATGAAAGCCCATGCCGAACGCTTCGGTACCGAATTGGTTTATGACCACATTAATGCTGTCGATTTAAGCGAGCGTCCTTTTAAGCTGACCGGCGACAATGGCAGCTATACTTGTGATGCGCTTATTATCTCAACAGGTGCTTCTGCTCAGTATTTAGGTCTAGAATCAGAAACCAAATTTAGAGGTTTAGGCGTTTCTGCCTGTGCTACTTGTGACGGATTCTTTTACAAAGATCAAAAAGTCGCTGTCATTGGTGGTGGTAATACGGCAGTTGAAGAAGCTTTATATTTATCAAACATTGCCTCTGAAGTTACTTTAGTGCATCGCCGTGATAGCTTGCGTTCTGAAAAAATTTTACAAGACAAATTATTTGAAAAAGCCAAGAATGGCAACATCAAAATCGAATGGAACCACAAAGTCAAAGAAGTAGTCGGCGATGACATGGGTGTCAATGGTGTTATCATCGAATCGATGATTGATGGCAGCACCAAGCAGTTAGATAGCCATGGTATGTTTGTAGCGATTGGTCATAAGCCAAATACTGACTTATTCAAAAATCAGCTAGACATGAAAGACGGCTACCTCATCGTTAATAGTGGTCTTAATGGCAATGCGACTCAAACCAGTATCGAAGGCGTTTTTGCGGCAGGCGACGTAGCCGATCATGTTTATCGTCAGGCGATTACTTCAGCGGGCACTGGCTGTATGGCAGCACTTGATGCAGAAAAATATCTGGATGCCATTGGTGAAGCCGTTGCTACTGATCATACTTATGCATCAACCTTAACTGCTGATAATGAAGCTTAAATGAGTCATTTCTCTGAAAAGCTTACCCTTCATATCACGCCTGAGACCCTAAAAAGTCTTGGGCGTTATGACTTCCCTAACCCTGCCATCATTGATCCTGATGGCGTTGGGATTGTCGCTATAGGTGGTGATCTAGCACCTGAAACACTTATTTCAGCTTACGCACAGGGATTGTTTCCTTGGTTCAATGAAGATGAACCTATTGCGTGGTGGTGCCCTGAGCCGCGCTGTGTGATGTTACCGACTGATTATGTGCCAAGTAAATCACTACGCCGTCAGGCCAAAAAGGAACGCTGGCAGCTTACGCTTGATCAAGCATTTGATGACGTCATACGCGCTTGTAGCTTACCGCGTAGTAATGCCCTCAATAATGAACAGCCTGAGGGTGAGCATACATGGATTCACGATGAGATGATTGAGGCTTACACCGAGCTACATGCGCACGGCTTTGCTCATAGCGTTGAGGTTTGGGATGATAGCGGACAGCTGATTGGCGGCTTGTATGGTCTAAAAATAGGCAACATCTATTTTGGTGAGTCAATGTTTCACCGTAGCTCTAATGCTTCTAAACTGGCATTTTGGGGCTTGATGCGTTTATGCGAACAAAGCAACGTCGCACTTGTGGACTGTCAATTACCCAATGAGCATTTGATGAGCTTAGGGGCTAAGACCTTGCCACGTGCTGATTTTTTGACACAGTTGGACACGCTTATTGGAGGCCATTCGGTACAATGGCAAAATAATTCTCATAAACCGATGGCAGTTGCTAGACTGGATATGTCAGAAGCATGGCAAATAAA
The DNA here is from genome assembly GCF_040309845.1 of Psychrobacter sp. S1-30-MNA-CIBAN-0213. Taxonomy (NCBI): domain Bacteria; kingdom Pseudomonadati; phylum Pseudomonadota; class Gammaproteobacteria; order Moraxellales; family Moraxellaceae; genus Psychrobacter; species Psychrobacter sp. S1-30-MNA-CIBAN-0213. The sequence continues at coordinate 82,834 of NZ_JBEOPE010000015.1, forward strand.
TGTTTAAAAAATAAAACTAAAGCACACGTAGTCTTCTGTCTATGTCATTGCATGAATTCAGAGCTTTTTTATCCCTCCCCTTTTTGTTAATCATTACATTTATGAGATTACCCTATGGCAGCTGATACATCATTTTTACTGATTGGAACGTTGGCAGCACAGGCCAATACGACCAAAGATACAGTACGCCATTACGATCAACTAGGGCTGCTAAAATCGCGTAAACGCCAAGCTGGATCACGGCTGTATACTGAGTTTCATCCAGAATGCGTAGAACGTATTGAGCTCATTAAAAGCGCACAGGCTATTGGCTTCACCCTTATTGAAATCAAGGATAGTCTCAATGATTATTATGACGGTCAGCTAGATATTGATTTGCAGCTGATGCTTACGCAGCAAAAACTGGCACAAGTTAGAAAACAACAAGCCAATATCAGTGTTATGGTAGAGATGTTAAGCGAAAGAATTGATATTTTAGAGCGTATGAAAACAGACAGTGACTATAAACTCGATGTTGAAGTCTGTAAAAAGAAAATACCTTTACAACCTTAGGGCGTGTCCTCAATCTGAACGAGTGAACCTCTAATGGGCTAAAAATGGTGATTAAAAATAAATGCGCTGCATAATTAAAGCGTCAACTGTTGGCTGATGCGGTGCTTGATAATAGCCTTTACGTCTGTGAATCACAGTAAATCCTTGCTGCTCATATAAGGCAATAGCTGCAAAATTATCTGCGCGTACCTCTAATAGTAAGCTCTCCACCTTCTGATTCTGTAGCTCTTTATTTAAGCTAGTAAAAATTTGCGATGCGATACCTTGGCGCTGATAGTCAGGATGGGTGCCAATACGTAAAATTTCTGCTTGTTCAAAAACCACTTGATATAAACAATAACCAACTACCTTATTATTGATAGCCTCCTCTTGTTGCTCACAAATACTAAGCATCTTAATACTATCTTGCTTGAGCAATTCGATTAACGTCTCATAAGTCCACATGTCTTGCGGCTGTACCATAGCTTCAATATTTGCTACTGCTTGAATCACTTGTTCAAACTCTATTGCGTTAATTGGCAGCTCTTCTATACTTTCTACAATGAACACGGCCTGTCCTTTTATTCTTATTATTTAATGCGCTTATTTTATCGTAAACGTTAATCGTTGTTCACTTATATTATTTAATCCCCTTATTTCACCCACAAAAAAGCCACCCTCTATGAGAATGGCTTTTCGACTACGGTTTAACACTCTCAGATTGCTCTGAGTGGGTTAAATCTTAGTTCAATACGTTAGCAACAACACCAGCGCCTACAGTACGGCCGCC